>USBM01000142.1 GCA_900552885.1 uncultured Clostridium sp.
ATAATACGTTCCTGTTCACATTTCGAATTTTCAAAAGGAGGTTACTTATGTTACAAACAGATGTTTTAAAAGATAATTTACAAAAGCAGGCTTATGCAGACCGATTAACTGACATTTATGTGGATACCACTAAGATTCCTTATCAGACAGCCCGGTATATCGAAGCAATCGCTACCTATGAGAAACATTTCGGTGCCGGTGAAGTCGAGATCTATTCCGCACCCGGAAGAAGCGAGATTGGTGGTAACCACACGGATCACCAACACGGAGAGGTCTTAGCCGCATCCATTAACAACGATGCCATTGCGATTGTCAGATCATTAGAGGAACCAGTCGTGAAAGTGATTTCAGATGGTTATGACCTGATCACCATTTCATTAGATGATCTTACAAAGAAAGCAGAGGAAGAAGGAACTACCGCTTCCCTGATCAAAGGGGTTCTTGCAGGGCTTACAGAACACGGACACAAAGTCGGCGGTTTTCAGGCATACATTACAAGTGATGTACTGATCGGAGCCGGTCTCTCCTCTTCCGCCGCATTTGAGACGATCATCGGTACGATCATCTCCGGATTATACAATGACATGACCATCTCCCCGGTCGAGATTGCGATCATCGGACAGTATGCGGAAAATGTATACTTCGGAAAGCCTTGCGGCTTGATGGATCAGATGGCATGTTCCGTTGGAAGCCTTGTCCACATTGACTTTGCCAACCCGGCCGATCCGGTAGTGGAACGGGTAGAATTTGACTTGGATGCACATGGCTACAGCCTCTGTATTACAGATACCAAAGGTTCTCATGCAGACTTAACTCCGGATTACGCAGCCATCCCGGCTGAGATGAAAGCTGCCGCTGCCTGCTTTGGCAAAGATGTGCTTGGTGAAGTTAGCAAAGAAGAAGTGCTTGCGAATCTGAATGTCATCCGTAATAAAGTCAATGACCGTGCCGCACTTCGTGCAATTCATTTCGTATATGAGAATGAACGTGTCCAAAAGGAAGTAACTGCCTTGCAGAAGGATCATTTTGACACATTCTTACAGACCGTAAAGGAATCCGGCGATTCCTCTTACAAATATCTGCAGAATGTCTATACCTGCCATGATGTAGAGCATCAGAATGTATCCGTTGCACTTGCACTTAGTGATATTCTGCTAGGCACTAACGGTGTCAGTCGCGTACACGGCGGTGGTTTTGCCGGAACGATCCAGGCCTTTGTAAAAAATGATGTTGTTTCTGACTATAAGAAAGGGATGGAAGCACTCTTTGGTGACGGTGCCTGTGATGTATTGAAGATCCGCAAATACGGTGGTACGAAGGTATTATAAACCGGTGATCACAGTGCGAAGCATTTTGCTCGCTTTATGAGCACTTCTATTGATAACATGAATCAGATAGACTTATCGCAACATTGAATACGAATAATAAGAATCAGGAGGATAAAAGTATGAGTAGTATTTTAGTATTAGGTGGTGCCGGCTATATCGGTTCCCACACCGTATATGAATTAATTGACGCAGGCGAAGATGTTGTCGTTGTAGACAATTTAGAGACCGGTTTCCGCAAGGCGGTTCATCCGGATGCAAAGTTTTATGAGGGAGATATCCGGGACCGTTCCTTTATCGATTCCGTATTCGACAAAGAAGACATCGATGGCGTCATCCATTTTGCAGCAAATTCCCAGGTTGGGGAAAGTATGGTAAAACCATTAAAATATTATAATAACAATCTCTGTGGAACTGAGGTTCTGTTGGAAAGCATGGTAGCACATGGCATTGATAAGATTGTATTCTCTTCTACTGCTGCTACTTACGGCGAGCCGGAGCGTATTCCTATCTTAGAGACTGACCGTACCCTTCCAACCAACTGCTATGGTGAGACAAAGCTTTCCATGGAGAAGATGTTCAAATGGACTGCCAATGCACATGATCTCCGTTTTGTATCTCTTCGCTATTTCAATGCCTGCGGTGCCCATCCAAACGGTTTGATCGGTGAGGCACACAACCCGGAAACCCATTTGATTCCATTGATCTTACAGGTTCCAAACGGCAAGCGGGAATTCATCTCTATCTTTGGTAACGACTACGAGACAAAGGATGGTACCTGTGTCAGAGACTACATCCATGTAAATGATCTCGCCCAGGCTCATATTCTTGCCATGAAATATCTTCGAGAAGGCAATGACAGTAACATCTTCAACTTGGGAAATGGTGTCGGTTTCACCGTGAAAGAAGTCGTAGAGACTGCCCGCAAAGTAACCGGACATCCTATTCCCGCAAAAGAAGAACCTCGCCGTGCCGGTGATCCTTCAACCTTAATAGCATCCAGCGACAAGGCAAAGGAGATACTTGGCTGGAAACCACAGTTTGATGATCTGGAAACAATCATTTCAACTGCCTGGAACTGGCACAGCAATCATCCAAACGGATACGAGAATGCATAGAAGGAGGGATCTGCCATGATTAATAATCTGATTCAGGAGCTTATAACCTATGGACTACACAACGGTCTGATTAACCCTGCCGATGAAATATTTGTTACCAATTCCCTATTAGCACTATTTGAATTACATGAGTATGAAGAATCGGACGAGCACATTACTCCCCGACCTTTACACCTTATTTTAGAAGATCTTATGACATATGCACACGAACACGGAATCTTAGAAGATGACACCGTTACCATGAAGGATCTGTTTGACACAAAGATCATGGGATTATTGACACCTCCACCATCTGTTGTGCGTAAGACATTTGCAGATAAGTATGCAGTATCTCCAAAAGAAGCAACCGACTATTACTATTCGTTCAGTAAAGCGACAAACTATATTCGTACAGACCGTATTGCAAAGGACGAGAAATGGGTAACCGATACAGAATTCGGCCCTATTGATATTACAATCAACCTCTCAAAACCGGAAAAAGATCCCCGTGATATTGCCAGGGCCGGCCAGGCTAAGAAATCCGGCTATCCAAGTTGCCTTCTCTGCAAGGAAAACGAAGGATATGCCGGCCATTTCTCACATCCAGCCAGACAGAACCACCGCATTATTCCGTTGACACTTTGTGGAGAATCCTATTATCTGCAATATTCTCCATACGTATATTATAATGAACACTGCATTATCTTTAATGCACAGCACATTCCAATGAAGATTAACAAAGCTGCATTTGAGAAATTATTAGACTTTGTACGATTGTTTCCACACTATACAGCAGGTTCTAACGCAGATCTGCCTATCGTCGGAGGCTCGATCTTAAGCCACGATCATTTTCAGGGTGGCGGTTATGTATTCGCCATGGCAAAAGCTCCTTACGAGACAGAATTTTCATTACCGGATTATCCGGATGTACATGCCGGCACCGTAAAATGGCCAATGTCTGTAATTCGCCTACAAGGTAAGAATACCGATTCCATCGTTGCCGCAGCAGACCACATCCTGTCAGCATGGAGAAGTTATACCGATGAAGCAGCTTATATTTTCAGTGAGACAGACGGAACTCCGCATAATACGATCACACCGATTGCAAGAATGCATGGCGATCTGTTTGAACTTGATCTGGTACTACGTAACAATATTACAACCGAAGAATGTCCGATGGGATTATACCATCCACATGCAGAATATCATCACATTAAGAAAGAGAATATCGGACTGATCGAAGTAATGGGACTTGCCGTTCTTCCTGCCCGCCTAAAGAAAGAAATGGCCGCCTTAGAACAGGCAATCCTGCAGCACAGAGATCTCCGTGCAGATGAGACGATTGCATCTCATGCAGATTGGGCTGAGAGTTGGATTCCTAACTATGCGATTAATGCCGATAACATCCACTCTATCGTACAAAAAGAGATCGGTATTGTCTTCTCACATGTATTAGAGGATGCCGGTGTATACAAACGGACACCGGATGGACAAGCAGCATTTCAACGTTTCATTTTCTCCCTCTAAAGGACAATCTTTTCTATAAAGCAAAAAGCTGTCATATCTCTGCATTCTATCTGCATTGATATGACAGCTTATTATAACTCATCTTATCCTATTATTAACGAATCGTCTTGATCCATCCTTCCGGAGCTTCGATACGACCCATCTGGATACCGGTTAATGTATCATATAACTTCTTCGTAACAGGTCCCATCTCATCCATTCCGCTCGGGAAACAGATCTCTTTACCATGATCTACAATCTTACCAACCGGTGAGATTACTGCTGCAGTACCGCAAAGACCACACTCAGCGAAATCCTTCAACTCATCGAAGTATACTTCTCTATGCTCTACGGTCAAACCTAAATACTTCTCAGCTACAACCATCAAAGAACGACGTGTAATAGATGGTAAGATACTGTCTGACTTAGGAGTAACGAACTTGCCATCTTTGGTGATGAACATGAAGTTTGCTCCACCAGTCTCTTCTACTTTCGTTCTGGTTGCCGGATCTAAGTACATATTCTCTGAATATCCCTGATTATGTGCATCTACAATTGCATGTAAACTCATAGCATAGTTAAGACCTGCCTTGATATGACCGGTTCCATGAGGTGCTGCACGGTCAAAATCAGACACACGGATCGTAATTGGCTTAGCGCCACCCTTAAAGTAAGGACCTACCGGTGTAACAAAGATACGGAACTGATATTCATCTGCCGGCTTAACACCAATAACCGGATTACTACCGAACATATATGGACGAATATATAAAGTTGCTCCTGATCCATAAGGTGGAACATAATCAATATTTGCCTCAACTACCTTCTGAACTGCCTCTACAAATCTATCCTCCGGGAATACAGGCATCTCCAGACGCTTACAAGAATCTGCCATTCTAGAAGCATTCAGATCCGGACGGAAACATACAACATGACCATCCTCTGTAGTATATGCCTTCAATCCCTCGAAACAGGTCTGTGCATACTGTAACACACCAGCACACTCGCTAATTGTCACCATAGGATCATCCACTAATGCACCATCATCCCATGCACCATTCTTGTAATTGGATACAAAACGCTTATCTGTCTCAATATATCCAAATCCAATGCTTGACCAATCGATATTCTTACTCATTAAAAAAACTTCCTTTCCTTGGCTGTTTGTTGGAGAACTTCCACCCTCCTGTCTCGCCATTAGTACATGCTACTTTCGTATAATACATCTATACTTTTGTTCATGTATCACATGAACACAGTTTACCACTCACCATAACACTTTGCAAGAGTAAATCCCCTCATCCAATACGTCTGACGCATGAAAGAATTTCTTGCATTAGTGAATGAACTTCCATTTATTCACATTTTAAAGGCTTCTTGCATTCTCTTCCTTATAATGCCTTAATTCTCTTCAATGCTTCTAAGGTATTCTCATATGTACCAAATGCAGTCAGTCGGAAATATCCCTCTCCACTTGGTCCAAATCCGGATCCCGGTGTACCTACTACATTGGCATTGGTCAATAAATGATCGAAGAACTCCCATGAAGTCATGCCTTCCGGTGTCTTTAACCAGATATATGGTGCATTTACACCACCAGAAACAGAGAAACCTGCCTCCTTCAATCCTTCCTTGATCACCTTAGCATTATTCATATAATAAGCAATCTGCTCTGCAGTCTGCTTCTTACCGGCATCCGAATATACAGCCTCACCTGCACGTTGAATAATATATGGTGCACCATTATACTTTGTTCCATGACGTCTTGCCCATAATGCATTCAATGAAGTACCATCACTTGCCTTTAACTCCTTTGGAATTACGGTGTATCCCAAACGTGTACCTGTAAAACCTGCATTCTTAGAAAAGCTCTTTAACTCGATCGCACATGTCTTTGCACCATCACACTCATAAATAGTGTGCGGAACATCCTCCTCACTGATATATGCCTCGTAAGCAGCATCATATATGATAACAGCTCCTACTTTATTGGCATAATCTACCCATTTCTGAAGTTGATCTTTCTTGATCGTTGCTCCGGTTGGGTTATTCGG
>USBM01000143.1 GCA_900552885.1 uncultured Clostridium sp.
CTGGTAAGGTACAAGTTATAGATTTGGCTATTGATGCGAATGTCAAATTGACAACAGAGGTAAATGCAGGACAATCAGTTGGTAGTTTGCTTGGTAATGCAGATTTAATTTATTTAGAAGCACCGAATGAAACTGTATACACTGGCAGTTATGCTATGGATGATGATATTTATAGTTATATTAAGAATAATTATGCGATGACAGACCATAAGCCGATTATTATTGATAAGCCAAAGAAGTCTGGAGACCCAGTGGTTACGACTAAGACATTTAAGGCATTGATTAATGAGATATCGGAACGTTATCTGTACTCACCGGTATTTGGTTGGGACAGAAGCCAATCGGCAGAAGATTTTCTTGCCGGTGTAGGAACTTCTCATTATTTCAGTAAGGTTATTAGTGCTCAGGCAAGTGGTAAAGTTTTGGTGTTGCAGGGACCGGGACAGATTGGTGCTGGTGGAACTATGGCGGAGGATTTTGCCAAGAAAGAGTTAATGAGTTCTATCTATTATGGTAAATCTAGCTTTTATCCGGATGATTTCACATTAGATTATAAGGATATTACAACATTAACAAGTGCGGATCTCGAAGGATATGAGTTTATCTTTATTGAGAATAGTGCTGTTAAGGTGGAAGTGACAACACCACAGATGGAAGAGATATATAATGCTTTAAAGACAATGGCAGATGGTACGCAGTATATCATTTATGATGTTGCTAATGTAGATCCGAAAGATAGTGGTGGTGGTAATGGTGGTAATAAGTATTTAGAGCTTTATAATAACTTGGTTACTTCAGATAATAAGGCAAAATATGCTTATGTATTACCAGTAGATAATGGATTCTTTGTTGGTGATGCAAAGAAAACGGAAGGTGCAAAATTAATTGCGGATTTGATCAACGGATCTAATTACCGTGGATCAGAATCAAATGGTCGTAACGGTAAGAAGTTTCGTGTGTTAGAGATTCAGCCGTGCTATCCAATTGATGTGGATATTGCAGCCAAGAAATCATCAATGACAGGTGCAGCGGTTGCAACAAGTATGGGATTAGAAGGCAATTACTATACGAACCCAGGAGATGTATTATCCAATACTACGGTTGATGAAGCAAATGGAGCAGAGTATTATGCATTTGAGGTGACACCAGCTAAGATTGCGAGAGCAACTGGTCTTAGTTACAATCAGATCCAGATAGATCAGATGTCAACAGATGAATTTATTTCAACTAAAGATGTGGTTTTGGATACATATGATTTTGTATATATTGGTGGAAATACAAGTGCATTGACACCATATACATTACGTTCGGATTTTGGTGGTAACTATACGGGTATTTCTAATTTTATTGCATATAATCAGAGTAAATTTGTAAGTTCTTTTGATATGTATACGCATACTGGTATTGCAACTCATTTACAGGGATACGGTAGTAATTCCGGTAGTGGATTAGGTGGTAATCCATATGGAACAATTGCTAATTCAGAGAATTTAGTAACAGATGTGCTGTTGAATGGTAATGATATTACTTCCATTAAGTTAAAAGAGTTGAAGGATTATATTGATGCAGGTATGCCAATTGTGTTTAGTGATGCAGTTTCTCAGGCATATATGAAAGTATATAACAAGACGCGTCTAGAGAAATTAATGTCAAAGGATATTGATCCTGATTCTAATATGTTCAAATTATTGGATTATGCGTACTTTAAGTATAATCCAACTGAATATAAGGGAGTTGATAGTACAGTTACTGCGGCGAACGATGGCTCGGCAGCAACGATGGCAGCAGCTGCAAACATAAAATGGGACTTGGATATTTCAGCGTACGATAAGAAAGATGAATATAATGATAATAAGGACAAGAAGTATGGTGCAAAGGCAGGAGATTATGTAACTGTGTTTAATCAGACCACTGCTGATGAGATAAAGAATGTGATTCAGGCATCAGCAACTCGTCCAAGTTTGATTATCAATAGTTCGCCAAAGGATTATTCAAGAGGAGATGAATCTACATATAACAAGAAGGTAGACAATTCCATGAAGATTACTGGAACGGTAAATGCGAATACTTTGAATGGTAATGTGTTATGCAAGCTTGTTTTATATGTAGATCAGGATGGTGATGGAACTTTTGATCAGGATGAAATTGTAGATGGTGGAGCTGGTCATGAGAAGATTGTTACTTGTCAGGCAACGAGTAATGGATCAAGCGAGCAGGTTGAGTTAGTATATGAATTTCCGCAGGATGATTTCTACGGATTGGTAAGTTGGAAATTAGTGGCTTCTCTTTATACACAGGGAATCACTACTGCACAGGCTTGTGATGTGAAGACAGGATATGCATATTATGTAAGAGAAGATGAGGTTGAAAAGAAAGAAGTTCGTACCCTTCAGATTATGCCTGTCGATGAAGTTGCAAATGAAGGTTTCGGTGTTGGTTCCCAGGATGCACATACTTTGTATATGTGTACAGAATGTCAGTTGGCTGCTTACAAAGCAAAATATAATCTGGTATCGCAGTCAGCAGCTGATTTTCATTATAATACAACAGGAACGAAGAAGGATTTTGCAAAACTTACATATACGGGATTGCATGAGCATAAGTTTGGTATTGTTAAGTATGATAGTAATGGTCAGAAGATTGATAATCACGATAAGAATGGAGCAGATAATTGGGATACCAACTTTGCAGATGAATTAGCGAATGATTATGATTTTGATCTGGATATTATGTTGATTGATGAGTTCCATGAAGTCTCTAGCATTGTGGAAGCAAATACAGGTGTAGATGGCAAGCCGGTTACCATGGATAATGCGAATGGTGTTGAAAGAAAAGATGAAGATGGTAATACAATTACTCCGGTTACGGATGGTGATGGCAATGCAATTACTTGGATTGAGTATTATCAGATCAAAGCGGATTCTTATTATGAGCAATGGCAGAAGGCACTTGGTAAGTTAAATAAGAGTAGTTGTACAAGCAATATGGAGACATTCCTTAAGAATCTACAGGGCGAAGTTGGTTCAGCAGGTAAGAAGGGTAACATGGGTGTTGTTACTGCTGATCAGATTCAGCAATGGATTGATCATGAAGCATATTATAATTACTTTATGTATTATTCAGGATATTATAATATGGATGCAACTTATTTATCTTATTATGAAGAATGGACCAAATTACATGATGATGTAGTGAAATATCATAATCTGTACAAGAAGTATTCTGATTATGCATGTACAGCCGATAATTGGTTAGGTACAAATTATGATATGGTTGTGTTAGGTTTTGCGGAAGATTTTGGTGGTAAAGATTTGACTGTGAATGAATGTAGTGCAGTTAAGAAATATATAGAAGATGGTGGATCTTTACTTACTACACATGATTCAACAACCCGTTATGAAAGTGCAGGATCTGTCAATATTACAACTGAGCTTAGAAGCGTGTTTGGTATAGATCGATTCCATGCGACATTGGATAGTATTAATGCAACTACACCAACAGTTACTGATCGTACTTACAAGTTAGCTTATGTACATGATACAGTGGATGATGTATATTACGGTCCGATTACTTTGACCAACAAGGATGTAACTGTTAACTTGGTACGTAAGGATGAAAGTCTGGTAGAACCATTCCCGAATGCTAAGACTAAGACGGCAGGTAATTCGTATACGATCTATAAGCCATATAGTATTGTAGAGGGAAATACAGTAAGTCCGGGTGATGGATTTGGAATGACATTTAATTTGTATGATACGATAGAAGATGCGAAGAATGACAAGAAGTCGAATTGGGGACATTCTAATGCATATAGTTGGCAGTTGTGCTATTTACAGACACAAAGTATCCAATATGCGGATAACTTGCCTATTGATGCATCAGGAACGACAACTTATAAGAATCCAGGGTCGCAGATTTTTGTACTGTCTCCATCAAGCTCGAGTATTGTACGGTATCCGGTATACAAATATGCTGATCCTAAATATTTCATGACACAGAAATCTATTTTAGGGGATGCACAAGAAGACTTAGTAGTATGGCAGCAGTCTGCAAAGGATTTTTCTAATGTAGGTAATGGTGGTAGTCTGTTTGGTATCATCAGTTTGGTAGGTACTACGGATTCTGTTGGTATATTCGAGACAGCGTCTCATTTGACATCGCCTTATAAGTATGTGGAATATAACTTGCAGGATAGTATTAAGTATTCTATCGGTGTTGATTATGATAATAACAGCATTGGTGGAACGAACAAGGCAACGCAGGTGAATAAGGGTATTGTTACAACATATCCATTCACATTAGGTGAGAATCTTACGATTTCACCAACTCATACGCAGACATATGCAGCTGATTTGGAAGATTCGAACATGGCTGTATGGTATGCATTAGCGGGTTCTAGCTTAGCAACGACTGCTGGTGATGCCAAGTCAAGATCTTCATTATACGCTGCATCACCAAATGATGGTATGGATAACTACTTCTTATATTCATATCAGTATGGAAAGGGAACTGTTCACTATTGCGGTGCCGGACATTCTGTTGTAACTGGTGCGGACAAGAACAATAATGATGAACGTATGTTATATGTTAATATCGTAGTAGATTCTGTACGTAATTCGGGTTCTCGACCAAAGGTAACAATTAAAGATACTGATAATAAAGAGATTACAGAGGATTCTAATGGCAAGATGAAGTTAGATGAAGAAGGTAATATTGTGTACAAGTTAGATAATGTTACCGAATATCCAGAGTTTAACTTTGATGTGAAATTTAGTTCTCTGTCAGGTGGATTGAGTGAAGTATTAGTATTCTATGATTTGAATTATGATAGTATCAATCCGGAGGGTGATTATTCTAATAATTATACAGATGATGCAAATCATGTATTGATTCATCAGTATAAGGGACCGTTTGATCAGGACAATGCAGATGAGAAGGTTAAGATTGAGGAAAATAAGATTAATGTTAAACTTCGAAAAGGCATGTATAAGTTCGCACCAACAGATGGTGATCCTTATGGTGATACGTTAGGTTTGAATGAAAAGAAGGATAAAGATGGTCATACCATTGATTATTTTGCAAATTATGGTAACTATACATATATAGTAGTATGGGCAAAGGATAATCAAGGAAAGACGGCATTCGCAAGAATCAAAATTAGATTGCAGCAGACATTATTCGACTTGACGGATAATACAATATTTGTAATACCAAGTTATAATAACATACCAGTGTATTCAAATGTTGATATTACGAACAGAAATAAGTTCAATATTTAATGTTTGTCAGACGGTAGTTTCAGATGAACCTCTGGGACTACCGTTTTTTGACATAGATAAATAACATAATGTAAGAGGAGGATAAGGAATGAAAAAAAAGTGGAAGACGATGGGAATTGTTTTCGTCATGGCGATCATGTTAGTATTTTCAAATCATAACATTGTATCAGCCGCAACGACAGACAATGTCTTAGTTGCCAATGTGATTACAGATGAGGCGTTATTTAATGCCGTTTGTAAAGCATATAATACGGCAAAAGGGGAGAGTAAGACAAAAACGAATTTCAGATATGCGGATCTGAGATCGTTGGATGGAACACTTGATTTGTCTGGGGCAACATCGGTCAAAGAGATTCCAGAAAAAGCATTTGATAATTGTAACTTTACCAAAGTTGTGTTACCGAATTCAGTTACAACAATTGGTGCAAATGCATTTCAGGATTGTTCTGGTTTGGAAGAAATTAATTTGACAGATAATATAACCAAATTAGGAGAGCAGGCATTTACTAATTGTGAAAAATTAACTACTTTCAATAGTAACAATACTTTACCAAAAAAATTAACAAGTGTGGGAAATAATGTATTTGCAACTGATAA
>USBM01000144.1 GCA_900552885.1 uncultured Clostridium sp.
AACAGGGAGAAGACATTGAGGAGGCAATCGAGACATTTGTGTCACGGATTGATACGTTGAATGTCCGTGTTAAGAATCTGCAGGAGAAACTGGAACTGTTAGAGTCCGGAGATTCTGTGACAGTGGATGATACAGAAGAATAATTAAGTTGTTGACAAAACAACATTTATTCAATATAATTGAAAAGGTTGAAGCTGGCGTACTAAGAGTAGCATAGAATATCATAGTTCCTTAGTTCGGCAGCTTCTTTTCATGTTAAAGTATTTATAGAAAAGGAAAGAGACGAATATGGCAACAGGAATAATTGGAACAGGAAGTTTTTTACCACCGACCATTATTGACAACAATGAACTGGCTAAGATGGTGAAGACTGATGATGAATGGATCCGGGAGCATACCGGAATTGTAGAACGGCATATTGCCACGGATGAGACAACCTCTTATATGGCAACCGAGGCTGCATTGGCAGCAATTGAGAATGCCGGAATTGAACCGAAGGAGATCGACCTGATCTTGTTAGCAACATTATCGCCAGAGCGTGCGACACCTAGTATGTCCTGTATTGTGCAGGATAAGATCGGTGCTGTGAATGCAACCTGCTTTGACCTGAATGCAGCATGTTCCGGTTTTGTATATGCCTTGCAGACTGCAGATGCGTATATTCGTTCCGGTCTTGCTAAGACAGCATTGGTAATTGGTGCAGAGACATTGTCGAAGATGGTAGACTGGAAGGATCGCTCAACCTGCATTTTGTTTGCGGATGGCGCAGGCGCAGCGATTGTGAGAGATACCGAGCATGGTATATTAGGGAGTGTTACACATAGTGATGGTTCTAAGGGAATGTCGTTGAAGTGTAAGGAACGTTCTACGAGGAATTTCCTGAATCGTAAGAATGAGGACAAGCATTATATTCAGATGATCGGACCGGATATCTTCAAGTTTGCAGTTCGTAAGGTTCCGGCATGTATTGATGTCTTGTTAGAGCGGTCGCATCTGACCAAGGAAGATGTTACTTATTTTGTATTGCATCAGGCAAATGCACGTATTGTGGCATCAGTTGCACGTAAGATGGATGTTCCGATTGAGAAATTCCCGATGAATGTTGACCATTGTGGTAATACATCGAGCGCCTCCATCCCAATCCTGTTAGATGAGATGAACCGGAGTGCGATGTTAAAGCCTGGTGACAAGATCGTATTGTGTGGTTTCGGTGGAGGACTTACCTGGGGTGCACATGCACTTTCATGGCAGTTGCCAACACCGGAGATCAGGAATGAAGATGTGGATGACGAAACGATTGATGTGATGAATGACAGTGAGAGGGAGTAGATTACGCATACAGACTGTGAAAAGTATCAGACGAGTGTTCATAATATAGGAGGAAGAAGAATGAGCAAAATTGCATTTATGTTTCCGGGACAGGGAGCCCAGTACGTTGGAATGGGTAAAGAATTCTATGAGAATAACGAGAAGAGCAGACAGATTTACGAGCAGGCATCTGCAGCAGTTGGTCTGGATATAGAGGCTCTTTGTTTTGAGGAGAATACAGATATCAATATTACAGAGTATACACAGATTGCTATGCTGACGACGGAAGTCGCTATGATGCAGGCAGTGTTAGATCTTGGTGTGAAGCCGGATGTAACAGGTGGTCTTTCATTAGGCGAATATTCTGCATTGGTGGCATCCGGGGTTATGGACTTTGAAGATTGTGCCAAGGTAGTCCGTAAGCGCGGTATCTATATGCAGGATGAAGTACCGGCCGGTGAGGGTGGTATGGCAGCCATTATTGCAATGGATGCAGATAAGATATTAGAAGTGTTAGAGAAAGTAGATGGCATTGTAGGAATTGCCAATTATAACTGTCCGGGACAGATTGCTATTTCCGGAGAGAAGGCTGCGGTAGAGAAGGCTTGCGAATTGTTGAAGGAAGCCGGAGCAAAGCGTTGTATTCCATTGAATGTTAGTGGACCATTTCATTCACCGATGTTAAAAGGAGCAGGAGAAAAGCTTGCAAAGGAATTAGAGCATGTGACGATTCATGATATTGCAATTCCGTATGTAACCAATGTGACAGGTGATTTTGTGAAGGATTCCGGTGAGGTTAAAGATCTCTTAGCGGCACAGGTATCGAATTCTGTAAAGTGGATTCAGTGTGTGGAAGCTATGTTTGCTGATGGCGTGGATACCTTTATTGAGATCGGACCGGGAAGAACATTATCTTCCTTTGTGAAGAAGATCAACAAGGAAGTAACCATAGTCAATGTAGATAAGTATGCAGATCTGGATAAGGTAAAAGAATTACTTGCATAGGAAAGGAAGGCAGCTATGTTAACAGGAAAGATTGCATTAGTAACAGGTGCAAGCAGGGGAATTGGTAAGAGCGTGGCCCTTACATTAGCTTCATATGGAGCAACCGTGATCGTGAATTATAATGGAAGCAGGGACAAAGCAGAAGCGGTAGTAGAAGAGATCGTGCAACAGGGTGGAACAGCTAAGGCATATGGATGTAATGTATCAGACTATGCGGCAGTTGAGACAATGATGAAGGATATTGTAAAAGAATTTGGTGCATTGCATATATTAGTCAATAATGCAGGGATTACAAAGGATGGTCTTTTAATGAAGATGTCGGAGGAAGATTATGACTCTGTATTAGATATTAACCTGAAAGGTACGTTTAACTGCATTAAGCACATCTCACGCCAGATGCTGAAGCAAAAAGGAGGAAGGATCATTAACCTTTCCAGTGTAGTAGGTGTGTACGGTAATGGAGGACAAGTGAATTATGCGGCATCTAAGGCAGGAGTGATCGGCATTACGAAGTCCGTGGCAAAGGAATTAGGCTCAAGAGGAATTACGGTCAACGCAGTTGCACCGGGATTCATTGTAACAGAGATGACAGATGCCATGCCGGAGGATGCGAAGAAGCAGGTTATGGACCGGATTGCAATGAAACGGCTTGGAGATGTGAAGGATGTGGCTGAGACGGTGGCATTTCTGGCATCAGATAAAGCGGCTTACATAACAGGTCAGGTTATATGTATTGATGGTGGAATGAGTGTATAAGAAGGAGATTGATATGAGACGAGTTGTAGTAACAGGAATGGGTGCGATCACCCCGATTGGATTGAATGTAGAGGAATTCTGGAATGGTGTGAAGGAGAGCAAGGTTGGTATTGCACCAATTACAAAGTTTGATGCCTCTGAGTTTAAGGCAAAGATCGCTGCAGAGGTGAAAGGATTTAATGCAAAGGATTATATTGATCCAAAGACAGCCAAACGTATGGAATTATTTTCCCAGTATGCAGTGGTAGCTGCAAAGGAAGCCATCGAGCAGGCGGGTCTTGATATGGAGAAGGAAGATCCATACCGTGTCGGTACGGCAGTCGGATCCGGAACCGGCAGTCTACAGGCGGTTGAGCGGAATGTAAAGCGTTTAGAAGAGAAAGGACCAAACCGGATCGAACCATTGTTAGTACCAGCTATGATCTCTAATATGGCAAGCGGTAATGTGTCTATCTACTTTGGCTTGAAAGGCAAATCCATCAATGTAGTAACCGCCTGTGCGACAGGAACCCATAATATTGGAGAAGCAATGCGTACGATTCAGTATGGAGATGCGGATGTTATGATCGCCGGAGGAACGGAATCCTGCGTGACACCGATTGGAATCGGCGGATTTGCTGCCCTTACTGCATTGAACACAACAGAGGATTGTTCCCGTGCATCCATTCCGTTTGATAAAGACCGTGCCGGATTTGTATTAGGCGAGGGTGCCGGAGTGGTTGTCTTAGAAGAGTTAGAGCATGCCAAAGCAAGAGGAGCACATATCCTGGCAGAGTTAGTTGGATATGGTGCAACTTCGGATGCTTATCATATCACTTCTCCTGCAGAAGATGGAATGGGTGCAGCCAATGCAATGATCTTTGCTATGAAGGATGCGGGTGTGAAACCGGAAGATGTTGATTATATTAATGCACATGGTACTTCTACCCATCACAATGACCTGTTTGAGACACGTGCAATTAAGATTGCAATGGGCGAGGCACAAAATGATGTCTATATCAGTTCAACCAAGTCTATGATTGGTCATTTGCTTGGTGCAGCAGGTGGAATTGAATTTATTACCTGTGTGAAGTCAATTGAAGATAATTATATTCATGAGAATGTTGGTTTGCGCGAGGTGGAAGATCCGGAAGAATTCTCTCTTAACTATGTGAAAGATGCCGGAGTTTCAACTGAGGTTAATGTTTGTATGAGTAATTCCCTTGGGTTTGGCGGTCATAACGCAACACTGGTTGTTAAAAAATATACAGAATAAGAGTTGTCAGGAAATACATATTTACAAATAGTGAAACGGAGGGTACAATGGTGGAGTTAGACATTAAACAGATTATGGAGATTATTCCGCATAGACAGCCATTTCTTCTGATCGACCGGGTGACGGAGATGGTTCCCGGACAGTCGATCAAAGGCTATAAGAATGTATCATATAATGAGCCTTATTTTGCCGGACATTTTCCACAGGAACCGGTTATGCCGGGAGTATTACAGCTAGAGGCTCTTGCACAGTTAGGCGCGGTCGCAGTGCTTTCGTTAGAGGAGAATAAGGGTAAGACGGCATATTTTGCCGGTGTGAATAGTGCGAAGTTCAAGCAGAAGGTAGTGCCGGGTGACCGGTTAGATCTCGAATGTGAGATCATTAAGACAAAGGGACCGTTAGGAGTAGGTGCAGTTACTGCTTCTGTGAATGGCAAGGTAGCATGTAAAGCGGAGATTTCCTTCATGATCGGATAAGAAGGATGTTGTAATGAGAAGATTTTATAGAAGATATCGACAGGCGTTTGTCGTATTTTTTGTACTTGTATGTTTAGGTGCGTTAGTTTATGTTGGCATTAAGACTAAGAAAGATCTGAATACGCATATCATCTCTAATACGTATGCCGGGCAGGCAATGGGAACTGCACTCAAAAAGACTTTGTTTGGAGAGAGCGTGACGGATTTAGAGAGTGTGAGCAAAGAGATTGATCAATGTCTGCAAGACTTCGAAAAGCAGATCTCTGTTCGTATGGAAGATTCAGAAGTGGCAAAATGCAATCGCAATTATGCAGTAGAAGGCGTTTATCCGCTTTCGGAGGAACTACTTGGATATCTTCGGCGTGAGATGGATATTTACCTTGGCAGTAAAGGCGCATTTTCACCTTGTATTCGGCCAATTTCCGAATTGTGGGGAATCGAAGACGGAGCAACAACTGTTCCGGCGGATGAAGAGATTCAAAAGACATTAGGCCAGTGTGATCCGGTGAATATAGAGTTGCGGGATAATGGAATTGTATTTCATGCAGAACATATGGCAATTGACTTTGGGGCTGCCGGCAAAGGAATTGGCGGTGACAAGGTGAAGAAACTATTGCAGGACAGTTCTCTGACCGGGGCAGTCGTATCGATTGGAGGGACTGTTGTCACGTATGGTGACAAGGGTAACGGGAAAGAATGGCATGTTGGAATTCAGGATCCACGAGGGAAAGACGGAGATGCGCTGGGGGTTGTGGATGTGACAGGAGGTACGATCATTTCAACCTCAGGCGATTATGAAAAGTATTTTGAACTGGATGGTAAACGGTATCATCATATTTTTGACCCTGCTACCGGATATCCGGCAGAGAGTGGATTAATGTCAGTATCCATTATCAGTGAGGATGGTTTCTTGTCTGATGCGTTATCGACAGCGTGTTTTGTGATGGGGTTAGAGGATGGTATGGCATATGCGGAGGAACAGGGTGCGGAAGCAATCTTTGTCACAACAGACAAAGAGGTCTATGTAACAGACCGAATTAG
>USBM01000145.1 GCA_900552885.1 uncultured Clostridium sp.
GATTTTGCGAATTATTTCCGATCTATACATTCATATAGTGGTCTTCGCGTCTTCTTTCTTGTAATCTCATATAATTCCAACGCTGTCACATCCACAAAACGGCTCGGCACCTTATCTTTCCGTAATGCTGCCTTCAATGTATAGATCAGTCTGTCCCTGTTTTCTGGCTGTTTCATATTAATAAAATCAACAAGAATAATTCCAGATAAATTCCGCAATCGTAATTGCTTTGCAATCTCTACGGCAGCCTCTTCATTTACTTTCAACAGATGCTCTTCCTGTCGTTTCTTCCCGATGGATTTACCGGTATTTACATCAATTACAACCATCGCCTCCGTCGGTTCGATCACAAGAAATCCGCCAGATTTCAGCCATACCCGCTTATCTAACAAATGCGAGATCTCTGATTCAAGATTCAAAAGCTTATATAATGGGTATTCGTCCTCGTAATACAGAAGCTGCGGTTGATATACTTCTGATTCATTGTTTTGGACATGATTCTGATCGGATGGTGCATTTTTTGACGTGACAAATTTCTTCGTTGCATACAATTCCTCATATATCACCTTATTATCTGTCTGAACCTCATCAATCCGTGTCCATCCATATTCTTCCATTATGGCAAGATATTCCGGTTTACCTCCTTGAATCAGCCCGGTATTCCGCTCATATTCTGCCCTGTGCATAATCTGATCCATCTGTGTAGTTAATTGCTGTAATTCAGCCTGAATAGCGTCATTCTCAGCCTGTTCGCAGGCAGTTCGAAAGATCACACCATATGGCATATCCGCAGGAACTATTGCTTTTAATTCTTCCGCTCGTTCTGCATTACGAATCTTATTCGATACTCCAACCATTCCTTTCAACAGATCCAATGCCGCATAATTGCCCGCCAGACTGATATTGCCCGTTACCCGTGCCTGTTTCATCTTGAGGGCTTCCTGCTCCACCTGAACTAATACCTTGTCACCCTCAGCAATAGAAGTTAGCCCCTTTGGCAGTGTACGGTTCAATACTCTTGCCGGTTTATCATTTAACGGCAAATAACCGACATGGTCCTCGTCTAACCGGATAAATGCAGACTGAATGTTCTTCACGACCTTTTCCACTCTGCCAATATAGATACTGCCAATCTTGAAAGAATCGCTGTTGATCAACGGATGACATTCTGTGAAAATATTTTCTTCATATATCAAAAGATAGTGTACATTATTACATTCTGTTATTACTGCGCGAGTCATTCAATCACCGTTCCTGTCTCTAGTAAAGAAACCAACTGTTCCTTTTCGTTTCGCATGTATGTCTCTAACCGGTGAATCCGGTAATCAAACCGGTTGTATTCATATCCAATCTCCTTACAGATTGCCTGCACGATCAACTCCGGTTTCAGGTTATATTCACTACCTGTAGCAAGCAGCACGTATATCTTGTCGTTCGCATAGATGTCATCAACATACTGGTTCGCTGTAGAAGCTGTCTCACCGACCAGATCACCTGCTAATTCTCTTGCTGATACATAACTTTCTACTGATACTTTATAGATTCCGGGCTTAATATCTTCTATCTTCTCATTCTTCTTTGTCTTTTTCAATACTTCAATCGTATCAAGCTCTAATAAATGTGGAACATACGCCAAGAATCTCTCTTTCACATCAACAGGAACTTCATCCCGTATCGTAATCAGGTAATCAGATGCGGCTACGATTGACATGGAATTCTTTGCATCATCCGGCAATAATCTCGCTGCTTTCACTTCCATTCCAGCCGCCATCTGTTCGTTAAAGCGTCTCACAAATTCATCTGAGGACACCACAGAATGAAATTCTGCATCAAAATATTCTCCTTCACTTGTCACACCAAGTGCCAACGGTGCTGCAAATGACATCAACTGATGCGGGCTGAAACCCTGAGAATACGCAATATCAAAACCTGCCCGTTTGACTGCTTTCTGGAAATACCGCATCACATCCAAGTGTCCAATGAATTTCAGAAGCTCTGACTTTGTATATTTAATTCTTACCTTCAAAGCAGACACCTCCTCCAAACTTCGCTGCGCCGCAGCCGGAACATTGCTCCCGGCAGTTCGGTGTTACAATTCCCTGCTTGGCACGTTCCCATTCCTGCATCAGGAATCGTTTCGTCACACCGATATCAATGAAATCCCACGGTAATAATTCATCTGTACTGCGCTCTCTCGTTGTATAGAATTCCTTCACAATGCCATTCTTCTCAAATGCCTGCAGCCATCGGTCATTGTCAAAGAACTCCGTCCATGCATCAAAGATACCGCCTGCCTGATAAACATCATATAAAACATTGCATAACTTCCGGTCCCCTCTGGCAAGCACACCTTCTAATACAGATACATAAGTATCATGGTATTGATATTTCATAGATTTGGCATTTAACTGCTCCCGGAACGTATCCTTTACATGATGCGCCCGCTCAATATACGTTTCCGGATCTAACATCGGTGCCCACTGAAACGGGGTAAATGGTTTCGGCACAAAATATGACGAAGATGCCGTAATCTTGATCTTACCATTCCGTTCTTCCTTCGGAATCGTATAATATGCCTCGGCAACCTTCTCGCAAAGCTGCGGAATCCCTTCTGCATCCTCCATCGTCTCAGTTGGAAGTCCAAGCATGAAGTAGAACTTCACCTTGTTCCAGCCACCTTTAAATGCTTCCATGGAACCTCGAAGAATCACTTCTTCCGTCAGTCCTTTGTTAATGACATCACGAAGTCTCTGCGTGCCCGCCTCCGGAGCAAATGTAAGCGAGCTCTTCTTGACGTCCTGTACCTTCTTCATCACATCTAATGCAAACGAATCAATTCGCAGGGATGGCAAAGAGATATTCACGTCATCATTTCCTATATCATCAATCAGGAAGTAAGTCAGATCCTTCAGACATTCATAATCGGAAGAACTTAACGAACTTAATGTAATCTCCTCATGTCCGGATGAATGCAACATCTCATACGCATACTTCTTCAATGTCTCGACATTCTTCTGACGGGTCGGACGATAGATCATTCCTGCCTGACAGAAACGACATCCTCGGATACATCCACGCATGATCTCTAACGTTACACGATCCTGTGTTACTTTGATATATGGCACCAGCGGCTTTTCCGGATATGGTGCCTTGTCAAAATCTAATACAATCTCTTTTGTGATCGTTCTTGGTACATCCTCATAGATTGGATCAAAACTTGCCAAAGTTCCATCCTCATTATAAGAAGGTTCATACATAGACGGAACATAGATCCCCGGCACCTTGGCAAATGCATGCAGCATTTCTTCCCGGCTGCTTCCAGTTGCACGCATCAAGCGGTAGACCTCAAATAGTTCCTCGTATCTTGTTTCCCCTTCGCCCATATAGAACGCATCAAAGAAATCGGCAATCGGTTCCGGATTATAACTGCATGGACCGCCACCAATGACAATCGGATCGTCTAAGGTACGATCCTTTGACCAGATTGGAATACCCGAAAGATCCAGAATCTGCAATACATTTGTATAACACATCTCATACTGCAATGTAATGCCGAGAAAATCAAAGTTCTTGATCGGATCCTGTGTCTCTAGTGCAAATAGTGGAATGTGCTTCTCCCGCATGATCTTGTCAAGATCCGGCCAAGGGGAATACACCCGTTCACAATATACACCATCCATCCGGTTAAACATATCATATAAGATCTGAATGCCCAAGTGGCTCATTCCAATCTCGTACACATCAGGAAAACACATGCAGAATCGGATATCCACATCTTTCAAATCTTTCTTTACCATATTTACTTCATTGCCGATGTATCTTGCCGGTTTCTCAATCTCCATCAAGATCTCATCGGATAGTGCTAAATGATTCATTCTTATTCCTCTGTTCTCTTTCTTCAAATTGTGCTTCGTTATATACAAGTTGCCTTTTCTAAGCACACATATATGTATTATACACGGATTAAATGTAGGGTACAATCTTTTTTTAATAAGGAAACAGGGTTGTATTGCTACAACCCTGTGCGTGAATAAAATGTATCTATTTCTTGTTATTCTATATTATCTTGGCCAGCCGGTTACTTGAACATTATCATCGCAATAGAAAGATGTCAATGCCGTATTATTACTTACATCCAGACTGGTTAACTGATTAGAATAGCACTCCAAATCTGTCAATGCCGTATTCTGTCTTACATCCAGACTGGTTAACTGATTAGAATAGCACTCCAAATCTGTCAATGCCGTGTTATTGCTTACATCCAGACTGCTTAGCTCATTCCGACCACAATACAAATCTGTCAATACCATGTTATTGCTTACATCCAAACTGCTTAGCTGATTAGAAGAACAAGACAAATATGTCAATGCCGTATTATTGCTTACATCCAAACTGCTTAGCTGATTAGAAGAACACTCCAAAGATGTCAATGCCGTATTATTGCTTACATCCAGATCACTTAACTGATTAGAAGAACAAGACAAACGTGTCAATGCCGTGTTCTTACTTACATCCAGACTGCTTAGCTGATTATAAGAACACCACAAATATGTCAATGCCGTGTTCTTACTTACATCCAAACTGCTTAGCTGATTAGAAGAACAAGACAAATATGTCAATGCCGTATTCTTACTTACATCTAGATCACTTAACTGATTATAAGAACACTCCAAAGATGTCAATGCCGTATTATTGCTTACATCCAGATCACTTAACTGATTAGAATAACAAGACAAACGTGTCAATGCCGTGTTCTTACTTACATCCAGACTGATTAGCTGATTAGAAGAACAATCCAAAGATGTCAATGCCGTGTTCTTACCTACATCCAGACTGCTTAGCTGATTATAAGAACAATTCAAATCTGTCAATGCCGTAAATTGTGATAAATCAAGACTTCCGCTCATCGCGCGGTTGTTCCAGCTTATTCCGGTCAGTTTTCCATTTTTGTCCCATCGATATTCCCAATCATCATCATCCGAATCAAGATATACCGAAAGATTTGCTCCTTTCGAATTCTGTTCTGTGATGATTGTTTTCAGAACAGCTACATCGCCCGGATCTTTTCCTTCTGTATTGATCAAAGTTACTTCTTTCGGTGTGTCCGGTGTTGATGGATTGCTTGGTGTCGTTGGATTACTCGGTGTATCCGGTTTCGTAGGCTTTTCCTGTGTCGGAGTCTGCTGCGTTGTACTCTGTTGCGTCGTTGCCTGCGTCGTATTATTCACTTTTTTCTTTTTCTTCACTGTTACCTTACAGACATATTTCTTACCATTGACCTTAGCAGTGATATTTGCTTTTCCTGCCTTCTTAGCCGTCACGACACCCTTCTTGCTGACTGTTGCAATCTTTTTCTTGTTGCTGCTCCATGCGATCTTTTTCTTCTTTGGTGCTTTTTTAAGCTTCAGTGTTACTTTCTTACCTACCTCTAATGTTACTGTCTTCTTGTTTAGCTGCACCTTCGTTTTCTTTGCTGCCTGTACATTCCCTCCCGGCACTGCAAGCATTCCTGCTACCATCACTGCCATCAGCAGTAATGACGTGATTCTTCTTAAGTTCTTCATACCTGTCCTCCTGTTTTCGTTTGATTGATGTGCAAGAAAGTTCAAACATAACCATTCCGGCTAAAACAATGCAAAAAAGCCAATCCAATATATCAGAACACTGATATATCAGATTGGCTTCTGTATTCTTTCCGACCGGTCATCCCAACAATAAGGTCAACAAATAAAGCACCGTCAGTTAGTGCTTTGCTTTGCTTTGCTTTGCTTTGCTTTGCTTTGCTTTGCTTTGCTTTGCTTTGCTTTGCTTTGCTTTGCTTTG
>USBM01000146.1 GCA_900552885.1 uncultured Clostridium sp.
GGCTGGTTTATCAAGCTCTGCAGCATTTGAATCTATTATTGGTACAATTATTGATGGATTATACAATGATATGAAGATCGATATGGTAACGATCGTTAAAGTAGGTCAATATGCTGAAAACGTATACTTTGGAAAACCATGTGGATTGATGGATCAATGTGCATGTGCTGTTGGTGGGCTTATTTCAATTGACTTTAAAGATACTTCAAATCCAATTGTAAATAGTGTGAATGTTGATTTCTCAAAATATGATCACAGTTTATGCATTGTAGATACAAAGGGAAGTCATGCCGATTTAACAGATGCCTATGGTGCAGTACCACAAGAAATGAAAGAGGTAGCTCACTATTTTGGTAAGGAAGTTCTTCGTGAAGCGGATGAAAATGAGTTCTATGCAAATATCGCAAACTTAAGAACGGCTTTAAATAATGATCGCGCCATCTTAAGAGCCATCCATTTCTTTAATGAAAATAGACGTGTTAATACAATCGTAGAAAGATTGAACAAGGATGATTTTGAAGGATTCAAGACATTGATTCAAGAATCAGGTAATTCAAGCTACAAGTTCCTTCAAAACGTATATGCAGACTTTGACTATAAGAACCAGGCTGTATCTTTAGGTTTAGCTATGTCTGAAATGATTTTAAAAGATCATGGCGTATGTCGTGTTCATGGTGGAGGTTTTGCCGGAACGATTCAGGCCTTTGTTGAAAATAGCTATGTAGAAACATATAAAGAAGAAATTGAAAAAGTATTTGGAAAGGGAAGTTGCCATATCTTAAAAGTCAGAAAATTAGGTGGCTGCAAGGTTATTGACTAATGAATATTTTAGTAACAGGTGGAACCGGATATATTGGTAGTCATATTTGTGTTGAATTGTTAGAAAGTGGTTATGACGTTGTCGTGATCGATGATTTCTCAAATTCAAAACCAGATGTATTGGATTCAATCTATAAGATTACAGGAAAACATGTTAAGTTTTATGAATTTAATGTGTTAGATGAAGAAAAGACGGAAGCTGTATTTAAGGAAAATAAATTGGATGCGGTCATTCATTGTGCGGCTTTTAAAGCGGTTGGTGAAAGTGTTCAAAAACCAATTGAGTATTATACAAATAACTTGATGACTACTTTAGTGGTTGCCAAGATGATGAAAAAGTATCATGTACCTAGTATTGTGTTTAGTTCAAGTGCTACTGTTTATGGAGATCCTGAAGTGGTTCCTTTAACAGAGGATTGTAAGCTAGGTGAAACAACCAATCCATATGGAGCTACAAAGGCAATGATGGAAAGAATTTTAACGGATGTGCAATTCGCAAATCCAGAAATGAGTGTAACTTTACTTCGTTATTTCAATCCAATTGGAGCGCATGAGTCGGGTTTGATTGGAGAAAATCCAAAGGGAATTCCAAATAACTTGATGCCATATATTATGAAGGTTGCGACTGGAGAACTTCCAGAACTTGGTGTATTTGGCAATGATTATGATACGCCAGATGGAACGGGTGTTCGTGACTATATTCATGTGGTTGACTTGGCTAAAGGACATGTACTAGCGATTGAAAAATACAATACGCCGGGTGTTCATATTTGTAACTTGGGAACAGGAAAAGGGTATAGTGTATTAGACATTGTACATGCTTTTGAAAGAGTAAATGGAATCAAGATTCCTTATGTCATCAAACCTAGACGTGCAGGAGATATTGCGACTTGCTACGCAGATCCTACAAGAGCAAAGGTTCAGCTTGGTTGGGTAGCTGAAAAGAATTTAGATGATATGTGTAGAGATACATGGAATTTTGCGAAGAAACAATTATTGTAGAATGAGGTATTTATGGCAAAGATTATTTTAACGGGAGATCGTCCCACAGGAAAATTACATATTGGACATTATGTTGGATCATTGAGAAATCGTGTCCTTTTACAAAATTCTGGGGAGTTCGATGAAATTTATATTATGATTGCGGATGCGCAGGCTTTGACAGATAACTTTGACAATCCGGATAAGGTTCGTGAAAATATTTTAGAGGTTGCCTTAGATTATTTGGCTTGTGGTATTGATCCTAGTAAGACAACGATTTTTATTCAGTCTGAAATTAGTCAATTAACTGAATTGACATTCTATTATATGAACTTGGTTTCTGTAAGTCGTCTTCAAAGAAATCCAACGGTGAAGTCTGAGATCAAGATGCGTAACTTTGAGGCCAGTATCCCGGTGGGATTCTTTACATATCCGATCAGTCAGGCGGCAGACATCACGGCATTCCAGGCGACAACCGTGCCGGCAGGAGAGGATCAGATGCCGATGCTTGAGCAGACAAAGGAGATTGTACATAAGTTTAATACTGTATATGGCGAAGCACTGACAGAACCAAACATTCTGCTTCCGGAAAATGAAGCATGTCTCCGTCTTCCGGGAATTGACGGTAAAGCGAAGATGAGTAAGTCACTCGGTAACTGCATTTATCTTGCAGAGGAAGCGGATGAGATAAAGAAGAAGGTTATGAGTATGTATACAGACCCGGATCATATCAAGATCACAGATCCCGGTAAGTTAGAGGGGAATACTGTCTTTACTTATTTGGATGCATTCTCAAAACCGGAACAATTTGAACGGTATCTGCCGGAATATGCGAATTTACAGGAATTAAAGGATCACTATACAAGAGGTGGACTTGGTGATGTGAAGGTGAAGAAGTTCCTTAATGATGTAATGCAAGAGGAATTAGAACCGATTCGTAACCGTCGTCATGAATATGAGAAGGATATTGCTTATGTATATGACATCTTAAAGAAGGGCAGCGAAGAGGCTGAGAAGGTTGCTGCCGAGACTTTAGCAGCAGTGAAAGATGCAATGAAGATCAATTATTTTGAGGATAGTGAACTGATTGCAAAGCATATTGCCAAATACCAGAAATAGACGAGAGAACCATACAGAAGAAGGAGATTAAAGAGATGGAAAAGTTATTACACACTCCGGAAGGAGTAAGGGATATCTATGATAATGAATGCAAGAAGAAACGGAAGGTACTTTCTAAGATGCATCATGTCTTATCTCTTTATAGCTATAATGATATCGAGACCCCAACCTTTGAATTCTTTGATATATTTAATCAGGATAAGGGTTCTGCGGCATCCAATGAGATGTATAAGTTTTTTGATCGCGATAATAACACATTAGTACTGCGCCCGGATATTACACCGAGTATTGCCAGATGTGTTGCCAAGTATTATAACGAAGAGGATCTTCCAATCCGCTTGTGTTATCAGGGAGATACTTTTCTGAATACACATAATCATCAAGGTAAGTCGCATCAGATCACACAGCTTGGTGCAGAGCTGATCAATGATGATTCATCTGCGGCAGATGCAGGAGTGATTGCAACGGTGATTGACTGTTTCTTAGCAGCAGGGCTTACTGAGTTTCAGATTGAGATTGGCGAAGTGGAATTCTTTAAGGGTATCTTAGAGGAAGCGAATCTTTCGAAAGAGACAGCGGAAGAGATTCGGCAATGTATCCACAACCGCAATTTCTTTGCATTGGAATCACTGGTAAAATCGTTAGACTTACCGGACGCTGTTAAAAATGTATTGTTAAGCTTTGATCAGTTATTTGGCGGCTGCGAGATGTTAGAGCGTGCCAGAACATTGGTGAGTAATGCGACATCTTTAGAAGCGATCAACCGTTTGGAAAAGGTATATACCGCATTGTCCTATTCAGGATACGAGCAGTATATCAGTTTTGATTTCTCGCTGCTTAGCAGATATGAGTATTATACAGGTATCATGTTCCGCGGGTATACATACGGAACCGGTGATGCAGTTGTTAAAGGTGGACGATATAACAACCTTTTGAAGCAGTATGGCAAGGATGCCCCGGCAATCGGATTTGCATTTTATATTGAAGACTTGATGAAAGCAATTACCAGACAGAAGATTGATGTTACAATTGATAATTCTGACAGCATTATTCTGTATGATATCGAACATCAGAAATATGCCATTCATTTTGCCAATCAGTTGCGTAAGACAAACCATAAGGTGGAACTGATCCGGAAGTCGAAGAAGAAAGAAGTCAATGCCTATGCTGAATATGGCAAGAAGAATCATTTTTCGGGTATGTTTTATCTGACTTCGGACAAGACTGTGAATGTATATGATTTTGTTACGGAAGAGATTGGCAGCGCTTTGATCGAAGATATAGAATTATGCTAACGATTCATTAGAATCAGAAATGAGGATGGACATGAGATATATTACATTTGCATTAGCAAAAGGGCGTCTTGCAAAGAAGACGTTAGGTTATCTGGAACAGATAGGAATTACTTGTGAAGAAATGAAAGATCCGGACACACGGAAACTGATCTTTACTAATGAAGAATTGAAACTGCGTTTCTTCTTAGCGAAAGCAGGAGATGTTCCAACATATGTTGAATATGGGGCAGCAGATATTGGTGTTGTGGGGAAGGACACGATCTTGGAGGAAGAAAGGGACAACATCTACGAAGTATTGGATCTTGGATTTGGTAAATGCAGAATGTGTGTCTGTGGACCGGCTTCTGCTAAAGAGATCTTACAGAAGAATGAGATTATCCGGGTTGCCAGTAAGTATCCGAATATTGCAAAGAATTATTTTCAGTCAAAAAAGAATCAAACGATTGAGATCATTAAGTTAAATGGTTCTGTGGAATTAGCACCGATCGTGGATCTTTCTGATGTGATCGTAGATATTGTAGAGACGGGAACCACGCTTCGTGAGAATGGTCTGGAGGTGTTGGAAGAGGTATGTCCGTTATCCTGTCGTATGGTAGTGAATAAGGTTAGTCTTAAGATGGAACAACAGCGAATCCTTAAGATTGTAAATGATCTGAAAAAATTAATATATGAACAATAATGAAAGAAGGATGAGAACATGCGAATTGTAGAGCTGAATAACGAAACTAAGAAGAATCTCTTAAATGATCTGTTGAAAAGAAGTCCGAATAATTATACAGAATATTCAGACACCGTTCAGGCGATTGTAGATGATGTCAGAGAGCATGGGGATGCGGCATTATTTTCTTACACGAAGAAGTTTGATAAGGCAGACATTACCAAAGACAATGTGCTTGTAACCAAAGAAGAAATTGAAGAGGCTTATACACAGGTAGATGCCCATTTGGTGGAGGTTATTCGGAAGGCGCTTGTGAACATCCGTACCTATCATGAAAAACAGAAGCAATATAGCTGGTTTGATTCCGCAGAGAATGGAACTATGTTAGGACAGAAGGTGACACCTCTTCATTCTGTTGGTGTGTATGTTCCGGGTGGCAAGGCAGTGTATCCGTCTTCTGTATTAATGAATATTGTACCGGCAAAGGTGGCAGGAGTACCGAATGTGATCATGACAACACCTTGTAATGCAGAAGGTAAAGTATATCCTACAACATTAGTGGCAGCCAATGAGGCTGGCGTGGACGCTATTTACAAAGCAGGTGGTGCACAGGCAATTGCATCGTTAGCATTTGGTACGGAATCCATTCCAAAGGTCGATAAGATCGTTGGTCCTGGTAACATTTTTGTTGCACTTGCCAAGCGTGCGGTATATGGCTATGTCAGTATTGATTCGATTGCAGGTCCTTCTGAGATCTTAGTGCTTGCCGATGAGTCTGCGAACCCAAGATATGTTGCTGCTGATCTGTTATCACAGGCAGAGCACGATGAATTGGCATCGGCGATTCTGGTAACAACCTCGGAAGAATTAGCAAAGAAGGTTAGTATTGAAGTAGATCAGTTTGTAGCAAACTTAAGCCGGAAAGAGATTATTCAGAAATCTTTAGATAA
>USBM01000147.1 GCA_900552885.1 uncultured Clostridium sp.
AAAAAAAAAAAAAACAAAAAAAAAGAAAAAAAATAAAAAAAAAAAAAGAAAAAAAGAAAAAAGAGGAGCAACCGGAGTTAACACTAAGTACGATTCCTGCACCACATGAGATGAAGGCAAAGTTAGATGAGTATGTTATTGGACAGGAATATGCAAAGAAGGTAATTTCAGTTGCGGTATATAATCATTATAAGAGAGTATTGACCGATTCCATGGATGATATTGAGATTGAAAAATCTAATATGCTGATGGTTGGACCGACAGGTTCAGGTAAGACATATTTGGTTAAGACGATAGCACGTATTCTGAATGTTCCGCTTGCTATTACAGATGCCACGACATTGACGGAGGCGGGATATATTGGCGATGATGTAGAGAGTGTGCTTTCTAAGCTGCTTGCGGCCGCAGATAATGATGTGGAGAAGGCAGAACGTGGAATTGTATTTATTGATGAGATCGATAAGATTGCTAAGAAACGTAATACAAATTCACGGGATGTCAGTGGAGAAGCCGTGCAGCAGGGACTTTTGAAGATCTTGGAAGGAGCGGAGGTAGAGGTTCCGGTTGGTTCTGGTAGCAAGAATGCAATGGTTCCGCTTACAACGATGAATACACGGAATATTCTGTTTATTTGTGGAGGGGCATTCCCGGATGTGGAAGATATTATCAAGGTACGTCTGAATAAGAAGTCTTCGATCGGTTTTCAGGCAGATCTAAAAGATAAATATGATAAAGACCGCAATCTGTTATCTAAAATTACGGTGGAAGATCTGCGGGAATTTGGAATGATTCCGGAATTCTTAGGTCGTTTGCCAATTCTCTTTACCTTAGAGGGCTTGGATGAGGATATGTTGGTTCAGATCATGAAAGAGCCGAAGAATGCGATCCTCAAACAGTACAAGAAGTTATTGGCATTAGATGGTGTAGATCTGCGGTTTGATGACAGTGCATATCATGCAATTGCCAAACGGGCAATGGAGAAGAAGACGGGTGCAAGAGCACTTCGTGCCATTATTGAAGAATTTATGCTGGATATTATGTATCAGATTCCTAGAGATGATAATATTGGCAGAGTAACGATTACAAAGGATTATATTGAAGGAACAGGCGGACCTGTATTAGAAATGCGTGGAACATTGGCGTTAGAAGAAGACAATCTGCCGACAACGACAGAATGAATAAGTTCGGAATCATCCGGAGCATAATAGAATAAGATGCATGTAATTAGGAGGCTGTTAAAATGGAAAGAAAAAACGCATGGAAAGAGTATGACAAGAAGGACACAAAGGAATTAGAGGTTCTTTGTAAGGAGTACCGTAAGTTCTTGAATCATGGCAAGACAGAAAGAGAATGTGTAAAGTACATTGTAGAGTTGGCAAAAGAGGCTGGATATCAGGATCTTAACGATATTAAAAAGTCTGGTAGAATGCTGAAAAGTGGAGATAAAGTATATGCGGTTAATATGAAGAAAGCGATTGCTTTGTTTCAGATCGGGGCAGACCCAATCGTGGAAGGGATGAATATCTTGGGCGCTCACATTGATTCTCCAAGGATGGATGTCAAGCAGAATCCATTGTATGAGGATACGGATTTTGCATATTTGGATACGCATTACTATGGCGGTATTAAGAAATATCAGTGGGTGACACTTCCGTTGGCAATTCATGGTGTGGTAGCAAAGAAGGACGGGCAGGTTGTTGATATTGTAATTGGCGAGGATGATAAAGATCCGATCTTTTGTGTGACGGATCTGCTGATTCATTTGGCGGGAGAACAGATGGATAAGAAAGCTGCAAAGGTTGTAGAGGGTGAGCAGTTGGATATTCTGGTAGGAAGCCAGCCACTTCTAAAGGAAGAGAAGGAACCTGTGAAGAAGATGGTTTTATCAATATTGAAGAAGAAGTATGATATTGAGGAAGAAGACTTCTTATCTGCCGAATTAGAGATTGTGCCGGCAGGCAAAGCAAGAGAGGCGGGACTTGATGCATCCATGATCATGGCATATGGTCAGGATGACCGTGTGTGTGCCTATACGTCAGCTGCAGCAATGTTTGATATGGAGAAGGTGAAACGTACTGCATGCTGTCTGTTGGTGGATAAGGAAGAAATCGGATCGGTAGGAGCAACCGGAATGCAGTCGAAGTTCTTTGAGAATACAGTAGCGGAATTGATGGAGTCTATGGGTGAGTATTCAGAACTGAAGCTTAAGAGATGTTTAGCGGGTTCATATATGTTATCTTCCGATGTGTCTGCGGCGTACGATCCGAACTATGCAAGTGCATTTGAAAAGAAGAATGCAGCTTATCTTGGCAGGGGCGTTGTATTCAACAAGTTTACAGGCTCTCGCGGTAAGTCGGGTTCTAATGATGCCAATGCGGAATATATTGGAAAGCTTCGTAAGATCATGGATGATAATCATGTGGCGTTCCAGACGGCAGAGCTTGGTAAAGTGGATATTGGCGGCGGTGGAACGATTGCTTATATCTTATCGTTATATGGTATGAATGTAATCGACAGTGGTGTTGCAGTACTTAATATGCATGCACCATGGGAGATTACAAGCAAAGCAGATGTGTATGAGGCCTATAAGTCCTACAAGGCATTTTTAAAGGACGCATAAATGCAGATTTGATGAAAGAACGTTGCATGTCAAGGATGAATAAGATATAGAAGAATACAATTGAGTGTATAGATCATGACATGTGAAGAGATGATATATAGTAATGATTATTCCGATTATGGAATTAACTTTCTTAAGGGGTTTGAAGGTGCGGAAGAAGCCTATCGGATGGGGTGTGTCAATGTGATTGATCCTAAGATTGCCATATTGCATATGCCAAGACCGGGTGATTATTTGACGTTGCTGGAACGAACCCCTTATTCTTATGTTCCCAAATTATTTGGTCTTATGGATTCTTCTAATGTTGAGGCAGTTGGGGTGACATCTGTGCAAAATCCTAATTATTTTGACTTGGATGGGAAAAATGTGATAGTTGGAGTGGTGGATACGGGAATTGATTATCAAAACTCACTTTTTTTAGATGCACAGGGAAGAAGTCGAATTGGTGTTATATGGGATCAAACACTAACTGGATTTGAAAAAAGTGATGAAATTCCTGCTCCGTATTACGGAACGGCGTTCTCTGGCAGGCAGATTCAAGAAGCGATTGGTTCGGAGAAACCATTTGAAATTGTACCATCAAAAGACACAAATGGGCATGGTACTTATATAACAGGAGTAGCGGCAGGGGGAGAAAACCGTCAGAAAGATTTTACAGGGATTGCAGGTGGAGCAGAGATTGCTGTTGTGAAGTTGAAGACTGCAAAACCGTATCTGAAGGAATTTTACGGTGTAGCAGAGAATGTGGAGGCTTATTCTGAAACGGATCTGATCTATGCAGTGGAATACCTGTATCGGTATGCATTAAGTCGGAACTGTCCGGTTTCCATAGTGATTGGATTGGGAAGCAGCAACGGAGGTCATTTGGGATATACCTTTTTGGAGCAGTATTTATCTATACTGTTAGAAAATGTGTGGATTATGGTGAGTGCACCTGCAGGTAATGAGGGAAATGAACGTTTGCATTATGCCGGAAATGTTCCGGAAAATCCGGGATATGAATTAGTAGAACTCAATGTAGGGGAGGGACAGGAAAATCTCACTTTAGAGATGTGGGGCAGAGCTCCGACTACCTTTGCGATTGGGATTGTATCGCCACAAGGGGAAAGGTTGGAACGGATTCCGCCCCACTTTGGTCAGGAGGAGGTAATCCAGCTGTCATTAACACAATCGGAAATATATGTTGCTTATCAGATGGTGGAGATATATACAGGAGAGGAATTGATTTTTATACGTTTGAGGCGTCCGACACCCGGGATATGGACTATTCAGGTCTATGCAGATGAAGGACGACAAAGGAATTTTAATATCTGGCTGCCTTTGCGGCAGTTCCTGCGACCCGACACATATTTTTTGAATCCTGATCCCGGAAATACGATTACGGCACCCGGGAATGCAATGCTGGTTATGACGATCACCGCGTATAATCATCGTAGTGGAAGTATCTATGCAAAGTCAGGAAGAGGATTTAACACAAGAGAACAGGTAAAACCGGATCTGGTAGCCCCGGGAGTGGCGATTCTCGGACCGGGGCTGCATAATAATTTTATAGAACAAAGCGGAACATCTGTTGCAGCAGCACATAGTGCAGGGATAATGGCGTTGTTTCTTCAATGGAATGTGGAGAATTATCAGTTGGGATATTTTTATGCAAAGCAGATGCAAAGCTTTTTTTACAAAGGTGCAGTGCGGGATGAGGAATATTCCTATCCGAATCCGATATGGGGGTATGGCATTATGAATCTGGCAAATGTTTTTGATCAGTTCCGGCTAACCTATACGATACAACAGATTGGTATAAATATTCTTGACTGATTTACTAGGAAAAGAGTATAATAAATAAACAGGGTACGAACAAATCTGATAATTGCAGGACGCCTGGAAGAAGGAGAGGATTAAGATTGAAGATATCTACAAAAGGAAGATATGCACTGCGTCTGATGTTGGATCTGGCACAGAATAATACAGGAGAAATGATCCGGGTAAAGGAAATTTCGGAAAGGCAGGGTATTTCGGAAAAATATTTAGAACAGATTGTGACAATGCTTAAAAAAGCTAATTATGTGAAGAGTTTGCGAGGGGCTCAGGGGGGGTATCGTCTTGCAAAAGAGCCGGCGGAATATACAGTTGGAATGATTTTGCGGTTGACGGAGGGAAATATGGCTCCGGTTGCATGTTTAGAGGATGACATTAATCAGTGTGAACGTGCAGATTCCTGTGTTACATTGCGTTTGTGGACAATGTTGGATGATGCGATCAAAGGAGTGATTGATAAGGTGACGCTTCAGGATATGCTTGATTGGAATGAAGAAAAAGGAGACAATTATATTATATAGATAATAATGCCAGCAACTATTCCGGTTGCTGGCATTGTTTGTATATATTATGAGTTATATTCAGATTCGTGTTTGCGCGAATCTGAGTGATGACTATTCCATCCTGTTATTGTGTGACAATGTTAAGAAGTTCATTGCTGCGTGCGATGAATTTGGTCATGGCTTCTGCATCAAGAGGAGCATGTGCTAATAATGCCAGATCATATAATTGCTCGCAGATAAGAGGAGTATGTTCGCCTTCTGGATTATCCAATACATATTGTACAAGGTTATTGTTGGCATTTAATACCAAAGTCTGGGAATCGCCACCAAACATAGATGGATCCATGGCTCCGCCCATACTGTACATCTTCATCATGTCCTGCATACGACGAGTTTCCTCAGGAAGTGTAATCATAGAGGAGATAGCAGCATTTTTTAATTTTTCTACTTTGACAGTCAATTTGTCGTTATCTAAAGCTTTTTTGAAAATTTCAGATAATTTATCTGTTGTGTCTTTAAGCTCTTCCTCTGGAATGTCTTCTTTGAATGTATTTGTAATGTCGGAGTCAATTCTTGTGAACTTTATACCTTCATTCTTCTGTTCGGTATGTGTAATAAATGGAGTATCAATATTATGTGTCAATACTACAGCGTTGATACCCTGTTCCTTAAACATGTTGATATATTGGGACTGTACTTTTTCATCATCTGTATAAAATACAGTGTTCTCATACTTCTCCTTACCGGCCTCTAAGTACTCAGGCAGGGTGAGGTATTTGCCGTCAATATCTTTATACAGGATATAGTCTTTCATCTTATCATCAAACTTGTCATGCTTAAGACCGCCGAATTTGATAAATGGGCTCAAGTCATCCCAAT
>USBM01000148.1 GCA_900552885.1 uncultured Clostridium sp.
ATAACTTTTTTGCAAATTTTAAAACTTTAAACACGTACTTATCTCCTTTCTGTCATTCCTGTTCTGTCTCCCGGGATTCCAATTCTTCCATGATATCAAACATTCGATTTGAAAGTGTAATCATTTGAAGCATATCTTCTTCTCCCATACGCTCAACAACTTTCTCCATCCACGCATGCTTGCGTTCTTTTTCTTGTTTACATATCATTTTTCCCTGTTCTGTTAAAGTAATATACACATTTCTGCGATCCGTTTCTGAGTTTCTCCTTGTGACCAATCCTTTCTTTTCTAATATACTGATCTTCTTTGATACCGCTGACATCGTCATACGACTAACATCAGCGATTCTCCGCATGGTAATTCCCTCTGGATGCTTTTCTGTCATTACCGCAATTCCCATCAACATATAATATTCCACATTCGCCATATTGCCCTGTTTCTGGAAACGCAATCTGCATTGGTGTACCCGATGCAATAAATGAAACAATTCTGAAATTACTTGATCCATGTGTCTATCTACATTCCTTTCCGATTCTCCCATTTTTCTAAGGTTCTCAATAGTTTCCTTAGGCAAGTATTTATTATATATCTTTCTTCTCATATGTCAACCTTTTTGTATCACAAAAACCATGAACATTTCGTGAAAACAAAAAGAAGCAGGAACTATAACACAAATTATAATTCCTGCTTCTAATATTCATCTGATTGCAAATCAGCTATTCGGCTGTCACCTCAAAATTATGAATCAACTGCCGTATCATCGGGTACAATTCTTTTTTCAGTTCCGGCAATTCTACCGGCTGCTTATATAAGATTACATTATGTGCTGTCGAATTAACCAATTCCACGATCATAAACATCAACATTTCCGGATTACGGAATGTATACTTTGAATCTTCAAACAACTGTCTGACAAATAGCACCGCCGTCTCGCCCGACTCCATCGGCATACTTTCTAAAGCATGTGTAAAAATACCCCAGCTTAAATTTTTGGAAATAAATTTCAACAATGTTTTATTGTCATCCAATTGATTCAATATATGATCGACCATGAAGATGATCTGCTCCTCAAAGTCCTTCACACCACTTTCCACCAATGCCACTCTTGCCCGGTCAAAGATCTGTGCTGCCTTCTTGCGGATCAGATAATCCCGCACATCATATTTATCCTTGAAATACAGATAAAATGTACCCTTTGCCAACTCTGCTTTTTTCATAATGTCTGCAATGGAGGTTTCATTGATTCCATTTTGGATAAACAGTGAAAATGCAGAATCTACGATTGCATTCTTTTTTCTCTTTTTATTATCCTCAACTTTTCCCATACAAACCTCCTGTTTCCTGCAAACATATCCTCATTTATTATTTGTTCTTGATCTCCTCTGTCTGGAAAATGAATTTCACACTACCATTCATATCGTCTGAGATACCAGAGAACGTCTTATACTCATCTGCATCGTTTGTGATTGCTTTAAAACGATCCATAACCGTCTTGATCTTACTGTTGTACTCGCTCTGCAACTTGCCGGTTCCTTCGTCCTTGAACTGATTCATACCATCTAATAAGGTAACAGAACCATCCTGTAACTTGTTGACACCTGTCTTTACTTCTTTCGTTGCACCATTTAACTTAGAGGCACCCTTTGACAACTTGGTTGCTCCCTTTGACAATTCTTTTGCAGAAGAAGAAAGTGTCTTCGAATTGCTTGTTAAAGACTTAATTCCTTCTGTTAAAGAAATGCCACTCTTTGATAATGTAGAAGCACCATCTAACAAAGTCTGGTTTGCATTGCTTAACTGCTTTACACCATCATATATAGACTTAATACCACCGGTTACTGTTGTGATACCTGTTTTGATCTGTCCGGAAGACGTAACTAATGTATTACCACTCTGTACTAACTTTACAATCTTCTCATCTGTGGCAAGTGCTGCTTTCTGTGCATCAACTTCTTTAGTTGCTGCTGCTACACATGCCTTATCTGCCTTACTCTGAGCTGTCGCTGTATCCGTAACAATCTGTTTGACCACACCATCTAACTGAGACGCCAAAGCCGCTGCTGTTGTCTCATCTATTCCCTTATCCATAAGTGCTTTTTTTATGTCTATATTTTTCATCACTTCATCTGCAACTGTGTTTGGATCCGCATAGCCCAACGATCCCTCATATCCCTTTTCAATTGCATCAATTTTTTCTGTTAACATCGCTGGCAAACCATTTACCGCAGTCACATACTCAGACAATCCAGTATCAAATTTCTCATAATTCCCTGCCAGATCTTGCTGTTGTATTCCATTATACAATGTTGTAACACCTTCATCAATCTTTTGCTCTCCTGCTACATACTGGTTTACACCGGCCGTCAACTGATTGGTTCCTGTTACATACTGGCTGGTTCCATTTGTTAAAGTTGTAACACCATTTGTATACTGTGTTACACCTTGGGATAATTTGCCTGCACCATCGGAAAGATCAGAGGCACCTTTGCTTACTGTATTCACACCATTTGCATAAGTCTTGAAGTTATCCTTTAATGTCGTAAGTCCATCAGAAAGATCAGAAGAACCTGAGATCAACTCATCGGTTGCATCTGCAAGATCATTAACTGCATCCTCAAGATCATTCATATCACTGTCATCATCTAAGTCGATGTCAGAAAATTCACTTGAACTTGCTACCGTATAGATTGAACCCATCTCAAAATCTTTGACCGTTGCTTTGATCGTTACCGTATCTCCTAGCTTTTCGTTCATCTCTTCTTTCATGTCATCTGAAAGATTCAAGCTGTCTGCCAATCCCGGCATACCGTAAGCAACCAGAATCTGATTACTTCCCTCGGATACTAATTTACCCTGGCTCACTGTTACCTCTGAGAATGTATCTACCGGGAGGATAACTGCTGAAGCCATCAAAAATGGTGTATTCATCTCAACTTTCTTTCCATCTACCGTATCTTCAAATGTAGAATTATTCTCATACTGAATTGTCATGGTAAGTTCACCGCTCTTGCCTGCAAGATCTTCTGCTGTGACATCCTTGCCATCTAACTGATAACTGATCTTTACTCCAACCGGTGGCTTCTCATCCGTTGTACCCTGATAATAGATATCCTCATTATCTGCTTTCCATGTAAGCTTGCCCTCACTGCCTTGCTTGAATGTCTCTTCACCCTTTACATTCTTAATATCTTTTAGGTTTGACACATCTTCCACATCACCGGTTCCCGTTACATTCTTTAACCAGTTGGATACCGTCACCTCTTCTACACTACCGGTTGCATCCTGATTCACATATACTGTCTCTTCTTTTTCTACATTGGTAGCTGCATAAGAAACATTACCTGCTGTTGCTGCAAGGCCAAGCACCATAGCCGCACTCATTGTAATTGCACAAGTCTTTTTTAAATATCTCATAACAATTCCTCCTTCTAATCCTTATCTATCATTTCCTACTGATTCTCTTTTGCATGTTTGCCGATTGGAACATGTCGTAACTGCCATGTCGTTTTACAAATGATTGGATCAAATACCCACAACATTGCAGGTAAGATACAAATTACAACTAATACACTGATTACAGCTCCTCTTGCAAGCAATGTACAGATGGAACCGATCATATCAATACTTGAATATAAGGTAATTCCAAATGTTGCTGCAAAGAAGCAGGAACCACTAATGATAATTGACTTAATGGACGCTTTGTGAGCAATGGATATTGCTTCTTTCTTGTCCTTTCCATTCAAACGTTCCTTATGATACCGGCTTGTCATCAGTATCGCATAGTCAACTGTCGCACCAAGCTGAATACTTCCGATTACGATGCTTGCCACGAATACCAGCGAAGTATGTGAATAATACGGAAATGACATATTCAGGAATATCGCAAACTCAATAACCGCAACCAGGATTACCGGAAGGGAAATCGACTTAAATGTGATCATAATGATAATGAAGATTGCAATAATGGACAAATAATTGACATTCTTCAGATCCACATTGGTTACATCCATCAAATCTTTTGTAAGCGGTGCTTCACCAATAACCATTGCACTCTTGTCAACGCCCTTTACAATCTTATTAAGTTCATCAATCTGCTTATTTACCTCATCCGATGCCGTCTTATAATTAGAACATACAAACATTAATTCATAATTATCACTGGAAAGCATCTCTTTCATATCTTTCGGAACCATGGATTCCGGAACACTGGCACCTAATACAGAATTCATTCCGATAACCCATTTCACACCGTCTACATCTTCCATATCTTTAATTGCCTGTGTCTTTACTTTGGAATCTAAGTTAGACGGAAGCATTACAATATGCATAACATTCATATTGAATTCATCTTCCAACTTCTTATTCGCAACCGTAGATGGAATCGTCTCCGGTAAACCTTTGTCTAAGTTATAATATATAGAAACATGATTATTACCGTATGCTGCCGGAACAATACCGATAATGAAGATCAATAATGCGATCCATTTTCCTTTGATGATCACATCGGATGTCTTATGGAAATTCGGCAACAATTCCTTATGAGACCATCTCTCAATCCATTTATCAAACACAAGAATCAAACATGGCAACAAGGTTACACATACAATAACACCGATTACAACACCCTTTGACATTACAATACCCAGATCCCGGCCTAATGCAAAGGTCATGGCACAAAGTGCTGCGAATCCGGCAACCGTTGTCAGAGAACTACCGCATACAGAAACAAATGTATTGGATATCGCATGTGCCATCGCGCGTTCCTTATCATCCGGAAACCGTAATTTGTTGGCACGGTAACTTTCCAAAAGAAAAATTGAATAATCCATTGTAACACCTAACTGTAATACTGCTGTCAACGCAGTTGTAATGTAACTCGTCTCACCTAAGAAGTAATTGCTTCCCAAATTATACAATACCGCAAGACCAATACCACCAAGGAATATAAATGGTGTCAAGAATGAATCCATTGTGATCATTAAGACGATCAATGTAAATACTGCTGCAATCACAACATAGATTGGAATCTCAGAAAGTGCCAAATTCTTAATATCCGTAACCAATGCGGTCATACCTGAAATGAAGCACTTCTCATTAACAATCTTACGAAGTTCTGTAACTGCCTGCATGGAGTTATCTGCCGATGTTGTATCATCAAACAATACAATCAGCATTGTGGCATCTCCGTTAAATAACGCCTCCTGAATATCCTTTGGAAGCATCTCCTTCGGAACTGTAATATCCATCAGACTGTCATACCAAATGACATCACTTACATGATCCACTTTCTTAATGTCTTCTTCCAAAGCCGCTACATCTTTCATCTCCATGTTTTCTACGATCACCATGGAGAATGCACCCATTCCAAACTCATCAACCATAATATCCTGTCCAGACACGGTCTCTAATGAATCCGGCAAGTAACTCAGCAAATCATAATTGGTTCTTGTCTTTGCCATTCCAATAACAGATGGAATAATCAGTAAAAGACTAAGTATTATGATAAGTGCTTTGTGCTTTGTAATCCACTTACCTACTGCTATCATCTTTATCTCTCCTTTCAAAAATGACCATTGTTCATTTTCTAAAAGAGAATATACTACAAAACTGACCAACGGTCAACCCTTGAAGATGACATTTTTTCTCATTTCACATTTTCTTCACATTTTTACCCTTGCACAGCGCAAGTGATAGCGGACGCGCATGTTAGGAGTGTATGAACCCGCCTTTTGGGTGGTGTCATGTTGCAGCAGGCACACTTGCGTTACGA
>USBM01000149.1 GCA_900552885.1 uncultured Clostridium sp.
TGCCGGATACTCACTTCCCTGTGATTTATGGATTGTAATGGCATATGCAAGTTCTAATTCATCAAGCTGCTTAAATTCATATGATACATATTTTTCATCCTCGAATTTTACAATTATTCTTTCTGCAAATGTGTTAATCTCCTCAATCACACCTGTATCACCATTATAAATTCCAGTACCACTCTCATAGGTTATGCCATATCTGCTCTTCTTCTCCCATTCCATCTGGTAGTTATTCTTTATCTGCATAACCTTATCGCCCTCTCTGAATGTCACATCACCAAATGTCTTTTCCATCTTGGTAACTTCTGCCGGATTGAGAAAATCCTGCATTATACTGTTAAGTCTTTCAACTCCCACTGCTGATTTCCTGCTCGGTGTAAGAATCTGTATATCATTAATATCCGCATTAACATATCCCGGAAGCTTTGATTTGATAAGTGTACACATTGCAGCTATTATCGCATCAGCACTGTCTCTTCTTACAAACAGAAAATCCCTGCTATATTTGTTAAGTACAACATGTTCACCCTTATTAATCTTATGTGCATTAATTACAATCTCACTTTCTGCTGCCTGCCTGAATATCTTTTCAAGCTTGACAACCGGTATGCAGCCCGAATTAATTATATCCTTAAGCACATTTCCCGGTCCCACACTTGGAAGCTGATCCACATCTCCTACAAGAATAAGCTTGGTTCCTATTGCAACTGCCTTAAGAAGAGAATTCATAATATTAATGTCCACCATCGACATCTCATCCACAATTATCACATCCGTCTCGAGCGGATTACTTTCATCTCTTTCAAAATGCATCCCCTGCGAGGCTCTGTCACTGTTATCATCTGATATTCCACCCGATATTTCAAGCATCCTGTGAATTGTCTGGGCCTCATACCCGCTCGTTTCTGTCATTCTCTTGGCTGCTCTTCCCGTCGGTGCAGCAAGACGTATCTCATAGCCTTCCAACTCAAAATACTTAATAATTGTATTAATTGTCGTCGTCTTTCCCGTTCCCGGTCCGCCTGTTATTACCATCAGCCCATTTTCAACCGCTGTCTTTACAGCGGTTTTCTGAATATCGTCAAGCTCTATTTTCGTATTTTTTTCTATTTCAGCAATTCTTTTTTCAAAATATTCTTCGTTCTCGGCCGTATGCACCTCAAGATCAGTTAATCTCTTCGCAACTGAAAGCTCCATATAATAATATATGGCAGCATATACATTCTTAGTGCCATCAGGTGTAATCTTTACAACTAAACGTTTATCTATTACCAGATCCATTATAAATTTCTCAATATCAGGTATATCTATAAGAAGCAGACCTTTAACCCCCACCTCTAATTCCTCCATTGGAAGATATATATGTCCCTGCATTGAAGCCTGCTGTAATATATAAAATATTCCACTCTTAATTCTAAAGTCAGAATCAACTCTTATTCCTACTTTTACAGCAATATCATCTGCTATCTTAAATCCTATGCCATCTATATCATCTGCCAGTTTATATGGATTCTGCTTAATAATTGTATATATATTCTGTCCGTAATGGGAATAAATCTTATTAGCGAGATTCATATTAATGCCATAATCCTGTAAAAATATCATAGCTTTACGCATATCACGCTTATCGACAAGCTGGGCGGCAATATCCATTGCTTTAGTCATGCTTATGCCTTTAATCTCTGCGAGGCGTTCCGGTTCTTCCTCCATAATCCGGAATGTATCCTCCTTAAAGGTATTGACTATTCTCTCAGCCATTTTTTCTCCGATGCCCTTGATAGCACCGGAACTAAGATAACGCCTTACTGACTTCTCATCGTCAGGCGTCTTAAATTCATATGATTTAATAGAAAACTGCATATCGTATATGGCATGCTGAACAAATTCGCCATTTGCAGTTATAAATTCACCTGCGTTGATGTAGCTTATAGAACCAACGCAGGTAACATGTTCACCTTTATATTTTATATCAAATACTGTATATCCATTATCTTCATTCCTGAATACAATATTCTCAACAAAGCCCTCTACATAATTAACATTCCTGTAATCCAACAATCTGCTCCTTTAGTTATTTTACAGAAGATGACTTATCATCGGTCTCCTGAATATTGTAATTACGCTTCATCTGCTCATATAGCATCTGTGCCAATCCCAGACTGTTCTGCTCCGTAGAGTCGGATGCGATCTGCTGTACCATCTCATCCTTATAGTAATCCATGAGCTGGGAGTTGGAAGAAGAAGTCTCATCGCTCTCAGGGATGGTCTTCATCATTTCCTTGAACATCTGCTGCAGGAAATAAGCCTCGAACTGCTTGCAGGCATCCATCAGTTCATCGTCTGTTGCTTTGGTGTAATCCGAACCGTTTAGCTGGTTCTGCAATTTGGAAGCCGTCTGGTTCGCCGCATTGGTGTATGCGGTGCTGTCCAGAGCGGAACTGCCGTATATAGAAGAGATATCCATAAATGGGCCTCCTTAGTTTTTAGGTTTTCTATGCTCTACGGTAATGAGCAATGCATCTCGTAAACGCTTCGCATTTCCTTCGATGTCGGGCATTCGCCCTATCAAACCGCAATCTGACGTTTCCGCCTGCAAGCAGGCGAATCGTCCCTACGGTAATGAGTAATGCATCTCGTAAACGCTTCGCGTTTCCTTCGATGTCGGGCATTCGCCCTATCAAACCGTAATCTGACGTCTCTGCCTGCAAGCAGGCGAATCGTCCCTACGGTAATGAGCAATGCATCTCGTAAACGCTTCGCGTTTCCTTCGATGTCGGGCATTCGCCCTATCAAACCGCAATCTGACACTTTTGCCTGCCAGCAGGCAAATTGTCATCTTACGGTTTGGCATTGCTCATTACCTACGCAAGTTGTTGGCCTGCTGCAACATCTCATCGGACGCTGTGATTGCTTTGGAATTCAGTTCGTAAGCTCTCTGTGCCACGATCATGTTGACCATTTCATCCACGACCTGTACGTTGGAGCTTTCCAGATATCCCTGAATGATGCTGCTTCGTTCCACGTTATTGTTGGTAGCTTCGTTGATCGCCTGTCCGCTGGCTGCGGTCTGCTGATACAGGCTGTCTGCCAGTCTCTCCAGTCCGTTGGGATTGTTGAACTGGAATACACCGATAGTGATACCGATGGGCTGAGGATTGTTCTGTGCATCGGGATAGCACAGGCTTCCGTCCTTGCTGACCGTGATCTTACTCATTACATAATTGTTGCCAAGCACAATAGGTCTTCCCTGGGTATCCAGTACCGGAAGTCCTTCGGAGGTTGCCAGCATATTACCGCCGTTGGACGCCAGTGTAAACTTCAGATTACCGTTTCTCGTATAGTAAGTGTTGCCGTCTGCACCGCGCACTGCGAAAAATCCCTTTCCGTCAATAGCAAATGCTGTATCACTGTCGGATGCAGCCAGGTTTCCCTCCTTAAATACGGAACTGATGGATGCGTTTCTTACACCGAGTCCCACCTGTGCGCTGCTGGGCTTGGTATCTCCATTCGCTGAGGTGGTCTTCGTCTGAATGTTCTGATATAACAGGCTCTTGAATTCATTGACCTGTGTCTTGTAACCTGTGGTATTGACATTTGCCAGATTGTTGGCAATGGTATCCACATTTGTCTGTTGTGCGATCATGCCGGTCGCTGCTGTCCATAAGCTTCTGACCATATGTAGTCTCCTCTCACAATGTCCCTTATGTCATCCATGACCTGATTTTCATCCTGAAAATATTCTATAATCAGTTATCGGCTGTCCCAGCCGAATTCATTACTACAGTTTACCAATCTGGTTCGCTGCTACATCCAGAGTGCCATCAATGGTCTGGACCACCTTCTGGTTGGATTCATATGCTCTGGTAATGGAGATCAGATTTACCATTTCGGATACAATCTGTACATTTGCCATCTCCAGATAGCCTGACTTCACCTGTGCATCTGCCGTAGTCGTTTTGGCCCCGTCAATGGGCTGATAATAGGTCTCTCCATATTTTTCCAAGTAATCATAATCTTCAAAGTCCGTCACCTGAATTCTGGCAACTGCCTGATCGTTCTGATAAATCGTACCGTCATCCGTAATTTTGGAATCTAACAGTGTATTCAGGCGGATCCTCCTGTTCTGGGTATCCAGAACATAGTCACCCTCTTCCGTTACCAGATATCCATCCTTATTCAGTGTAAACTGTCCTGCACGGGTGTATTTGGTGTCGGTCTCTCCTGCCTTATTGGTAAATTCAATGGCAAAAAAGCCATCTCCGGCTAATGCCAGATCATAGGTATTATCCGTAATGCGGAAAGATCCCTGCGTATAATCGGTATAATTCTCTCCGATCTTCACTCCGGGATTTTTGATACCGATCTTCTGGACATTTCTCATGCCTACCGACTGGTCCTTGATCTTGACCGTCAGCACATCATTAAAGGACTGGCTGGTGGATCCTTCCTTTTTATATCCGACGGTAGATGCATTGGCCAGATTGTTGGTCATGATATCCATTCTGTTCTGTTCGTTTACCATACCGGTGTAAGCGGTATACAAGCCTTTAACCATTCATATCCTCCATTTGCGGCTGCGATCCTTCGACAAATGTACGGCATCCTGCCTTAGTCTATCTTTTCCGGTTCCCCGGAGCTGTCTGTGTTACTCTCTGTAGCCTGCCAGGAACTCTACGTATTTACCGGTTCCAATGGCCACTGCTGTCATGGGATCCTCTGCTGTCATGGTGTTGATACCTGTCTTGGCAGAGATCAGATCTTCCAGACCGCGCAGCAGGCTTCCACCTCCGGTCAGTACGATTCCTCTGTCTGCAATATCGGCTGCCAGCTCAGGGGGAGTCTTCTCCAGTACGCTGTGAATGGTCTCCACGATCTGTGCGGTAGTCTCGCGCAATGCCTCCTCGGTCTCCTCGGAAGACACCTTAACAGTCTTGGGCAGACCGGTCACGAGGTTACGTCCTCTGACATCCATATAATCCACTTCCGCTCTCTTATAGCAGGAACCGATCTTGATCTTCAGATCCTCTGCGGTTCTCTCACCGATGAGCAGATTATGTTTTTTACGCATATAACGCACAATGGCTTCATCAAAATCATCGCCTGCGATCTTAATGGAAGCACTGACTACAGTACCTCCCAGAGATATGACTGCGATATCGGAAGTACCGCCGCCGATATCTACGATCATATTACCGCAAGGCTTGGAAATATCAATACCCGCACCGATAGCAGCTGCGATGGGTTCCTCAATAATGGAAACCTCTCTGGCACCTGCCTGGTAGGTAGCATCTTCTACTGCCTTCTTCTCTACCTCTGTAACGCCGCTGGGAACACAGACAGCGATACGAGGCTTACGGAAAGTTCTCTTCCCCAGCGCTTTCTGGATAAAGTATTTCATCATTTTCTCGGTTACGGTATAATCAGAGATAACGCCCTGACGTAACGGTCTTACGGCTACGATGTTGCCGGGAGTTCTTCCCAGCATCAGTCTTGCATCCTCACCGATGGCTTTAATCTTATTTGTATCTCTATCAAAAGCTACAACAGAGGGCTCCTTTAATACAACGCCCTTTCCTCTGATGTATACCAGAATGCTGGCGGTACCTAAATCAATTCCGATATCTGTGCACTGCATCTTTTTTATTACCCCTTTCCGATGGTATCTATCTATAAGTCTTGACTCTACACGCTATTTTAGTCATATACATCATAT
>USBM01000150.1 GCA_900552885.1 uncultured Clostridium sp.
GTTATCCTGATATCCAGGAAGTCCGATGAAATACTGATAATACGGATTTTCAGTCAATTTATTTTTTCACTCCTGTAAAGTTACTTTTCTACAGAAAACTGCACAAAAAAAGATTTGATTACTTATAAAACCGTGCACTTTATTATACCATTTTCGAGTGAAAAACGCAATAAAATCAATGGTTTCAAGGTGATTTTTTTATTAATCAGCAGACACTACTTAGTTCTCGTATTCTTAATCTACATCCAGCTTTTATGTATACAGTAAGTCATGCATATACTATATACATCCTTAAAATTGTCAGTTCTAAAAATTTTTGTTTCCTCTACCCTGCCATTACAGTAGATCACCTGCACCAACGAAAGAACGGCTTCGGGGTGGCGATAAGCACAGCGTAGTAAATTCTGATAGGAACAGCGCGAAATATAATAACGTAAATATCGGTTGCAAGGATATAACATCTATCATAAGCAGGTACTTCAGAACCGCCGGTACTCGAATGTGCCGCATGACACTATATATATGCCTTGAGAAAATGTCCTGCACCTTGCGACAGCATTAGGAACGTTAGCCGAGCAAGGTGCAGACTTTTCGAAAGGCACTGCATAAACATGAATGGCACATTCTTAGTATCCGTTGCGAGTGATGAGTAGCGACTACGATGATATGTTATATCCCAAACAACCGATTTAAAAACTAATATTTCGCGCGTCCGTCCTCACTTACGCTGTGCAAGGGTGTAAGTTTAATGTTCGAAGTAGGATATATAATGGATATGATACTTACTATGTGGAAACAGATATTCAAACAAATCCACAAAATAATCATCTGTCATGCTGGCTATGAAATCCACAACCATCTGTTCATTACTTGTCTTCTCTAAATACGCATCATAGCCATAACTTGCCGTATTCTCCTTCACGAATTCAATATGATGCCGGTAAATAACAGAAGATGTATCATGTGCTTTCATATCACGCAATAATCCTTCATACATCATATGGAACATCGGCCGGATATCATTTTCATATACCTGATCTACCGCCTCGTTGAAATAGATTTTCTCGTAGTTTTCTTTCTTTGTTGCTTTGATTGCCTTATAATATTCGTCATCCATTACAATACAATCTTTTCCATAACTGTTCTCTACAATATTGACGATCAGATTGTTAATAATCTCCGGATTACTCTTTCCAAACGCGCGTTCTTCAAAAATATCATCATTCGGAATCAGACGAGCCCGAACCGCATCCTGCCGATCCTTTCCAAGATATGCAATCATATCACAGATTCTCACCACGCATGCTTCTAACGTATAGGGAACCAGCCTTCCTATTGCAGTCTCATCTCCATAGCATTGTTCATATTTATGATCAAAATGAGCAAAATCCTCCATTGGAACCGGCCGATATTCCTGCATTGCAAATTCCCCATTGTGACACAAAATACCATCTAACGTCTGTAAACTGACATTGCGGTTCAATATTGCATCCAACACCCTGACGCTATGAACATTATGATTAAAGAAACGCCCTGCCGACTCTCTAAAACATTCGCTCAGATATCTTTCTCCTGCATGTCCGAATGGTGTATGTCCAATATCATGTCCTAATGCAATAGCTTCGATCAAGTCTACATTAAGTCCTAGCAGACCTCCAATATTTCTTGCAATCCTTGAAACCAACTGTACATGAAGTGCTCTTCGTGAAATATCATCATTCTTATAAAAAGAAAACACCTGTGTCTTATCTGCATATCGGTTGTAATACGGCGTATGCATGATCTTCTCACAATCTCTGATATATGCCGGACGTAATAACTTATTGCGATCCCAATCCTGTTTTCTGCGGATAGCATCTTCATCTTTCGCCCGATAAGGATTGCACCAACCATTCTTCCGATCCTCTAATATTCGGTTCTGTAATTCTTCTGATAGATCATAATATTTTTTGTGTTCCATTACTATTCTACATATCCTCCAACAAATTCAAAGGTCTTATTATAATAGGTATCCGGATCTGCATACCTGCAATCACCGTGTGTCCCACCCGGAATTGTAATCAACGTATGCGCAGAAGCAATTGCGTTATCTAACTGTGACGCCATGCTTTCTGGTGTATAAGTATCTTTACCACCCTGGATCAATAAGATCGGAACAGTTGTATTCTTTACCTGTTTCGTTGCATCTGCTTCCTTCAAGCTGTACCCCGCCCATATCTTCAATACCGGATTCATCATATTCAGAATCGGAAATGTCGGCCATTTCTTATGACGCATCTTGTACTCCGTCTTAACAACTTCCCATGCACTTGTATAGGCACTCTCTGCCACAATTGCCTTCACAGAAGTCTTCAAAGGCTCACCGGAAAGCATAAGTGCCGTATCCGCACCCATGTCTACTCCATGAATCACAATCTCCGCATCCGGATGATCTTTTAAAATCACATCCATCCAATTGATCACATCCATCCGGTCTAACCAGCCCATTCCGATCATGGAACCTTCACTTTCTCCACAAGCTCGTAGATCCGGCAATAATACATTATATCCCTCTTTCGCATAATGCATCGCTACATCATAGACATCTTCCATACTTCCATTAAATCCATGAAGAATAACCGCCCACTGCTTTACATTGTCATCCGCAACGATCTGCCTTGCCACTAATATCTTTCCATCATCTGCTTCCATATGTAACTTCTCTCGCTTGACACTGCTAATCCATGCCTTAACATTCTCTTTTTCCTGCATATGATTCTGTAATGCTTCTGAAGACTCTGTCATCACAGTAAGACTCTGCCTGTCGCCACATCTTCCGCGAACTACATAATTTCTTGAAAGAAGGAACCCCACAACACCTACAACAACAGATACTACTACTACTAATTTAAAAAGTGTCCATACCGCCTCAAAGAACATACCGATCACACGCCCTACTGTGATTCGATCTTTATCCTCTACCGCCCCGCTCGCCGGTAATACATAAGGTTCTTCTGCCACTGCTGCTGTCGTTTCCTGCTCGGCCTTCTCCTTTGCAATCCGGGCAGCTATTGTTTCCCGTTCCTTCGCCTCACGCTCTGCCTTTTCTCTTGCTTCCTGCTCAGCTTTCTCTTTTGCGATCCGGGCAGCTCTTGTTTCCCGCTCCCTCGCCTCACGCTCCGCCTTTTCTCTTGCTTCCTGCTCAGCTTTCTCTTTTGCGATCCGGGCAGCTCTCTCTTCCCGCTCCCTCGCCTCACGCTCCGCCTTTTCTCTTGCTTCCTGCTCAGCTTTCTCTTTTGCGATCCGGGCAGCTCTCTCTTCCCGCTCCCTCGCCTCACGCTCTGCTTTTTCTCTTGCTTCCTGCTCTTCCCGCCGCTTCGTCGCTGCCAGTTCTTCCGCCTTTCGCTTCTCTTTTTCAATTGCTTCCCGTTCCTCTTTGGTTAGCTCAACCGGAATCTCTTTCCTCAATTGTTCCTGTGCACTCTTGAGTAACTTATCAACTTCTTCATCAGTTACTTTTTTCTTTGCTTCATTTACATTCTTCCCTGTAAGAATCTCATTCTCCATACAATATATCCTCCATCCAAACCATTTCGGTATTATCGGTATTCATGTAATATCTGTAATATATGTTGTACATCCTGAATCGGGATCTGACCCGGTGCCGATATCCGTCCCTCACTTGCAAATGTAACGGCTGATCCAAAGAACTCCCCTGCCAAACGGCTGATCACACCAACTCCACCCATCGCCATTGTAATTGCCGGCTTATGTGGACAGGCACCCTCCTCATAATATGCTACTGTTGCTTCTAACAGAGCAAGAACATCCTGTTCTGATTGTGGCATAACCGCTATCTTCGGAATATCAGCCCCATGTTCTTCCATATAATGTAATCGTTCTATCATTTCTTTCTTGGATGGTGTTTTTTGAAAATCGTGATTGCTTGCTACGATTGCCACGCCCTGTGCATGTGCCATATCTGCTAATTCTTCTAAAACACCCTCTTGTTTATAAGCCTCTACATCTAACAGGTCGATACATCCGCTTTGACATGCTGCAGTGCATAATTGAATATACTCATCAACATCAACCGTAAGCTTTCCTCCTTCATCCGTTGTCCGAATTGTGAAGAGAATCGCCGTATCCCCGGCAACCTCGCGGACATCTCTCAGCAAAGAAAGCTGTGCCTCTACATTGGTTACTCCCTCAAACCAATCCATCCGAAGTTCGATCAGATCCGGATGATCCTCAAGTGCCTGTTCCACATACTTAAGAATTGTCTCCCGATTCTTGGCTACAATTGGTACACATATCTTGGGGCTTCCACTTCCAATTGTTATATTTCGAATTACTATCTCCTGTATATTCATAAACGATATTTCTCCTTTTATTGTCCATAATTCATCAGATAACTTATTTATCCTTTAAATCGTAAACACTCACAAATGTACGAACTATCTTCATTGTACCATACATAAACCAAGTAGGCTACCCCTCTACTCTTTTTCATATATTTCATTTATTTTGTGTCGGTGGGACTTTCCTATAAAGTAAAAAGGCTATCTCCTAATAAAAATTAAGAAATAGCCCTTAACTCATTCTTCTCTTGACAATCTTCTTGATTCCAGATTCTTAACCGCTAAATCAATCTGTTCCCGCATGCCTTCTGTAATGTTCGTCTTCTCATCATAATTAAGATATGCCAATATCGTAAGCATCTCTGATTCACTGTCTACAAAATATCCAGTTCCTTCCTGCTCCATATTGCCTACATTCTTCACCAATTCCAACATCTTATTCGGCATCATGCGATAATCCCAAGGCCCAATCATTCGCTCTAACATCACATAACCTCTTGTTATTCCATGCTATCAGCACTGTGGCTCAATCAAACCGTAAGTGTTGCCTTTTCGCTTGTAAACCACATTCACCTCATCGGTCTCCGCATTACGGAATACAAAGAAACTATGTCCCAACAGATCCATCTGCACACAAGCTTCTTCCGGATCCATCGGCTTCACGGCAAACTTCTTGCTTCTGATAATTGCTATCTCATCATCCTCAGGAACATCCTCCTCAATGAATGACTTCTGGAAATATGCTGCACTCTGTGCCTGATCGATCAACTTCTTCTTATGTCTGGAAATCTGTCGCTCAATCACCTCGGTTACAAGATCAATCGATACATACATATCATCACTAACCTGCTCTGCACGGATAATGTTGCCTTTGATCGGAATTGTAACTTCCATCTTCTGACGATCCCTCTCTACAGAAAATGTAACCTGAACTTCTGTATCTTCATTAAAATACTTCTCAAGTCTATCTAACTTCTCATATACTGCGGAACGTAAACCATCCGTCACCTCAATATTCTTACCACTAATTATGTACTTCATGTCTGTCAACTCCTTCTCGTCTTATTCCAGCCGGTCTTTGCCCCAATCTCCCACGAAAGGCTTGGTATCACAGAACATGTTATCTGCACCTTCCGTATCAACTGACTGTAAAACTATTATACCATATATCGTATTTTTTTCAATCTATAACAATAATATTTTTTTGAATTTTCAATAGTCTCTCCCAAAAATATCTGTCAATTTCATTTAATTTTTCCACATTATTCGACATTTAATTTGTCAATTCTTTTGTCAGAATAGTTTTTTTTCAGCATTTTGCACGGAACATACTTTTTATTTTCCACACTATCTTCAGCTT
>USBM01000151.1 GCA_900552885.1 uncultured Clostridium sp.
TGCAGGCAATTGAGGGAATTGGTGCAAGAGTTAAATATATAGATGAACACACAGTTAAGATTTGTGGAGGAACCATTAACCCACACGCAGATAATTGCGTGGATGATGAGTTTATCCGTAAGATCCGGGCATCCTACTATCTGTTGGGTGCAATGCTTGGAAAGTATAAGCGTTCGAGCGTAGCACTGCCAGGAGGATGTAACATCGGAAGCCGTCCGATCGATCTTCACATCAAAGGATTTAAGGCTCTGGGTGCAGAAGTTGACATACATAGCAGTATGATTCATGTAGAGGCAGAGCAATTGGTCGGTAACCACATTTATATGGATGTGGTTTCTGTTGGGGCAACCATTAATATTATGATGGCGGCAGCTTTGGCAGAAGGTAAGACAACAATCGAGAATGCAGCGAAAGAGCCGCATATTGTAGATGTTGCGAATTTCCTTAATAGTATGGGGGCTAATATCAAGGGTGCGGGAACAGATGTCATCCGGATCCGCGGTGTTGAGAAGTTGAAAGGTACGGAATATTCTATTATTCCGGATCAGATAGAGGCAGGAACCTTTATGGTGGCAGCAGCAGCGACGAAGGGGGATATTACAATCCGTAATGTCATTCCGAAACATTTGGAGGCAATTTCTTCCAAATTAAAAGAGATTGGTGCGGTTGTTATGGAATATGATGATGCAGTTCGTGTAGTCAGCAATCATCGGTTGCGTGCCACGAATATCAAGACATTGCCATATCCCGGATTTCCTACCGATATGCAGCCACAGATGGCGGTTGTATTAGCTTTGTCAGAAGGTACGTCAATCATTACGGAGAGCATATTTGAGAATCGTTTTAAGTATGTGGATGAATTGTTCCGTATGGGCGGTCAGATTAAGGTAGAAGGGAATACTGCCATTATTGATGGTGTGGAACAATTTGTTGGAGCCAATGTAGTGGCACCGGATCTGCGTGCCGGGGCAGCTTTGGTAATTGCAGGTTTGGCTGCAGATGGTTTCACAGTAGTGGAAGATATTAAGTACATTCAACGTGGATATGAAGCGTTTGATGGGAAGATCCGTGCACTTGGTGGACAGATCGCTGTCGTTGAGACAGATAAAGAGATTCAGAAGTTCAAATTAAAAGTTGGATGATGTAGAATGTATTTTTTGTTGCAGTCAGGAATCGTTTGTCAGATTCCTGATTGTAACGTGATGTAAGGCAGAGGATTTCCTGTTTGCCAATTCACAGTGAGCTATATTCTGGAGGCTCATTTTTCAAGAACCGGTTCGGTTCGCTTTTTCACATTTTTTTTGTTTGACCAATCACAAAAGAAGAGGGGTGTATTTAGTGTACAATATTTTATTATTACAGGAGGGTAATCAGTGCAACTGTCGAGTGAAAGAATATTTGCAGTTGAGTGATTACAATGTTGAGGAAGAGGATCTGAATCAATTGCGCAATCTGGTAAAAGTTGTGTATAACAAAGATCTGGTGTTGTTTTATTGTAACGATGTCACATACTATTTTTCGCTGTGTGAGAGAATCCGGAATCTGACAGATGTACCGATTGTTGTGCTTACGGGGAATGATGATGAATGGGTCAAGATCAAGATGTTCCAGGCCGGAGCAGATGACTATATCGTGGAGCCTTATCACAGCGGAGAGCTTGTGGCAAGGGTGAGAGCCAGGTTGGAGCAATACCGGCGTCTGACGAGTTCATATGGTTATATTAAGGTCGGACAGTTGACGATCGCTACGCTGAGCCGCAGGGTATACCTGAATAATATTGAAATACCTATGACGATCCGGGAGTTTGATGTGTTATCTTATTTGGCACAGAGACCGGATGTTGTAGTCAGTAAAGAGGAGATATATCAGGCTATGTGGCAGGAAAAATATATGGATACTGCCTATAATAGTGTAGCAGCTTATGTTAAGAAGATACGTAAGAAGATCGAACCACATCCGGAGGATCAGAAGTACATTGAGACAATATGGGGAATAGGATATCGTTTTAATACATGATCTGCGGGTTGCATTTTATCAGCCTGCCCCTTATAATCGGAGAAGATAGATATGATTGTGTAAGGAGGCTGTTGGTGTGAAAGTTGAGATATTGTATGAGGATGAAGATATCTTGGTTTGTGTAAAACCGGTGGGAATGCCGGTACAGGGCGATAAGAGCAGGGACAAGGATCTGCTTACTTATCTGAAACATTATATTTTTGAAAAAGATGAGATGGAGGAAGAGCCTTATCTGGCGATGGTACATCGCTTAGACCGTCCGGTGGGTGGTGTCATGGTGTTTGCGAAGAATCAGGATGCGGCAGCCGATCTTTCGGATCAGGTGCAGGATGGAACTATGGTGAAGTTCTATCAGGCAATTCTGACAGGTGAATTGCCTGACGAATCCGGTACCTTGGAGGATTATCTCGTAAAAGACGGAAAGACGAATACAACAAAGGTGGTAAAGAAAGGAACAAAGGGTGCGAAGAAAGCAATCTTAGATTATGAGGTATTGGACGTTTTTGAGACGGACAAGGGAATTCTTACTTATGTGTTGATCGAACTGCTGACAGGAAGGCATCATCAGATCCGGGTACAGATGGCGAGCCGGGGAGCCGGTATTTATGGCGATACGAAGTATAATCCACAATTCATGAAGATGAAGAAACAATATCAGCAGATTGCATTGTTTGCAACCCGATTAGAGTTTGAGCATCCGTCAAGTGGAGAACATATGGTGTTCAAATGCGAGCCGGAAGGAGATGTATTTGACGTTATTGAGATGGAAGATTTTTGACGCTGTATTTCCAGATACTAAAAGAAAAGCTGTCAAACATATGGATGTTGTCTGTGTTAATGGGAAAATGTATTTAATGAATATAATATAGCGAGAAGAGGGCAAGATATACAATGTATCTTGCCCTGCTTTTATGTAGTGGTATGTGTGTTTACAAAAGGGTATGAAACTGAGAATGTGGAGGGCATACAAATGTATCGAAAAATAGGAATTTATGTGGCAGCATTTCTTGGGGTATATCTGGCATTTCGATTTCTTCTTCCGTTGGTGGTTCCTTTTGTGATAGCAGGAATCGTTGCAATCATATATTATCCGTTTCTGCGAAAAGTATTCCGCAGGTGGGATGTATGGAATGGTGGAAGAGGGAAAAAATGGTTATTAGCCGGAGCAGTTATTACATTATATGTGATTGTGCTGGTGGGAATATGCTGGCTGTTGTCTTATCTGTTTGGACAGGGCAGAAGCATGGTTCTTAATTATCCATTTTATGAAGCTAAGATTCTATGTCTGATGCGAAAATGTTGTTGCCGGGTAGATGAATGGTTTCGGATGACTAAAGGCCAAAGTTATGGATATGTGATGCATATTGTATATACTTATGCGAACAGGGATTGGTTGCAGAATGTAGGAACGGATGCAGTAGCGAAAGTGACGAGTATGTCAGTACAGGCAGCGGGAGCAGTGTTTGGAATGGTATTCCAGATGGTGATCGTGGTGATATCCACCTTTTTTCTGATACTGGATTATGAGAGGATCCGGGAGAAGATGTTGCAGTCAGAACTTGGACGCAATATATGTCGTATGGTCATAACCTGTAAAGAAACGTTGAAGACATATGTGAGAGCACAGGGACTTATTATGGTATTGGATGGGGTTGTATGTACGGTTGCATTTTATATAGTGGGACAACCATATTATTTATTGTTAGGCCCTTTGGCTGCGGTGGTTGATGCGTTGCCGGTATTGGGGATCGGTATGATATTACTGCCATATGCATTATATTTGTTATTATCCGGTTTCGTTGGAAAAGCGTTGATCATGGTATTGGCATATGTCTGTTGCGTGGTCATACGACAGATCATTGAACCTAAAATGATTGGCAACCGGATTGAAATGCATCCAATCTATACGATTATGAGTATGTATGTGGGATTCCGTCTGTTTGGAATCGCAGGATTTTTGTTAGGACCGGTTGGGGTATTGATTGTTCGTCAGGTGGTTGAAGCATTTAATAACACAGAGGTAGTTGTGTGATTCATGATCGGATAGCTTGTTTTGCTTGCAAATACAAGATAATCGGGCTATAATGAGCGGTAGCATATTAGAATATATGAAGGAGAGAGATCATGGCAAACGATAAGAAGTTAGTAGAACAGATTACTTCCATGGAAGAGGATTTTGCACAATGGTATACGGATACCTGTGTGAAAGCAGATTTGATTGCATATACAAGTGTGAAAGGGTGCATGGTATTGAAACCGGCCGGCTATGCAATCTGGGAGTTGATCCAGAAACAGTTAGATGAACGGTTCAAGGCAACCGGAGTTGAGAATGTATATTTACCGATTTTTATTCCGGAGAGTTTATTACAGAAGGAAAAGGATCATGTAGAAGGATTTGCACCGGAGGTTGCATGGGTAACATATGGAGGATTGAATCCATTGCAGGAGAGAATGTGTGTCAGACCAACCTCTGAGACTTTGTTCTGTGATTTTTATAAAGATGATATTCAGTCTTATCGTGATCTGCCAAAGGTATATAATCAGTGGTGTTCCGTTGTCCGTTGGGAGAAGGAGACAAGACCATTTCTTCGTTCAAGAGAATTCTTATGGCAGGAAGGACATACAGCACATGCAACAGCAGAAGAAGCAGAAGAGAGAACGTTGCAGATGCTGAATCTGTATGCAGATTTTTGTGAAGATGTATTGGCAATGCCGGTTGTTCGCGGACGTAAGACAGAGAAAGAGAAGTTTGCAGGAGCAGAGGCAACTTATACGATCGAAGCACTGATGCACGATGGTAAGGCATTACAGTCTGGTACCAGCCATAACTTCGGAGATGGTTTTGCAAAGGCATTTGGTATTCAGTATACAAGCAAGGATAACAAGTTAGAATATGTACATCAGACATCATGGGGAATGACAACCCGTTTGATCGGTGCTATTATTATGGTACATGGTGACAATTCCGGTCTGGTATTGCCACCTAAGGTTGCTCCGACACAGGTTATGATCGTTCCGATTATGCAGAAGAAGGAGGGAGTCTTAGAGAAGGCTGCTGAACTTAAGGAGAAGTTATCTGCGTATCGCGTGAAGGTAGATGATTCCGATAAGAATCCGGGCTGGAAGTTTGCGGAACAGGAGATGCGTGGTATTCCAATCCGTGTAGAGATCGGACCGAGAGATATTGAGGCAAACAAGGCAATGTTGGTACGCCGCGATAATGGAGAAAAGATAGAGGTATCCTTGGATGACATTGATAAAGTTGTTGGTGAATTGTTAGAGACGATCCAGAAGGATATGTACAATAAGGCATTGAAGCATAGAGATACTAATACACATACAGCAACAAGCTGGGATGAGTTCACAGATATCATTGAGCATAAGCAGGGCTTTATCAAGGCTATGTGGTGTGGCGAGACAGCATGCGAGGAAGCGATCAAGGATGAGACCGGAGCTTCTACCAGATGTATGCCGTTTGCACAGGAGCACTTGTCAGATGTTTGTGTTCATTGTGGTAAGCCGGCGAAGAAGATGGTTTATTTTGGACGTGCATACTAACACCTTTGCACAGCGTAAGTGAGGACGGACACACGAAATGTTAGGTTGTGAATCGGTTGCAAGAATATAACATATCATCGCA
>USBM01000152.1 GCA_900552885.1 uncultured Clostridium sp.
CACTTTACATTTAAACCCATAACACATATAATATCGATTATGTGTTGTGGGTTTTTGATATTATTTATCAAGTAAACCGATAGAGTGAGTTCAAAAGGTAAGGAGAATCAACGTGAAGAATACGGTAGAGATCAGATGGCACGGCCGGGGCGGTCAGGGTGCCAAGTCGGCTGCATTGATGTTAGCGGATGCAGCATTTATGACAGGAAAACATGTACAGGGATTTCCGGAATATGGTCCGGAGCGAATGGGAGCGCCGATCACAGCGTATAACCGGATCAGTGAAGATCCAATCCGGGTACATTCCAACATTTATGACCCGGACTATGTTGTTGTTGTAGACGAGACATTGCTAGAGAGTGTTGATGTGACCAACGGATTGAATCCGGAGGGCGCAATTGTGATCAATACGACGAAGAGTGTAGAGGAAGTAAAGCCACATTTGAAGGGATATCCGGGTAAGATATATACATTAGATGCAAGAGAGATTTCAGAGAAGTGCTTAGGCAGATATTTCCCAAATTCACCGATGTTAGCAGCAATCGTTGCAATCAGTAAGGTAATGACCAAGGAAGATTTCTTCCGGGAGATGGAAGGTTCTTATAAGCACAAATTTGCAAAGAAGCCGGAAGTGATTGAGGGTAATCTCAAAGCATTATATATGGCATATGAGGAGGTGGAATAAATGGCAGCAACAGATATCACAAAGATTACAGAGAAGAGTGAATGGCAGGATCTGACGGAGGGTAATCAGGTGTATGGTGCCGGAACCTCAAAGTTATTCCACACGGGAGAATGGAGAACCCAGACGCCGGTATTTCACAGTGAGAAATGCAAACAGTGTCTGTTATGCGTTCCTGTATGTCCGGACAGCTCGATTCCGGTAACCGACTGTAAGAGAGAAGATTTTGATTATGATCATTGTAAGGGTTGTGGCATATGTGCCAAGGTCTGCCCGTTTGATGCAATTTCGATGAAGGAGGGACAGTAAGATGGCAATTCGAGAGCGTTTATCAGGAAATGAAGCCATTTCTTTCGCAATTAAGCAGGTGAATCCGGACGTTATGCCGGCATTTCCAATTACTCCTTCCACCGAGATTCCGCAGTATGTAGCAAATTATATTGCGAATGGAGAGATGGATACCGAGTTCATTCCGGTAGAGAGTGAACACAGTTCCATGAGTGCGACGATTGGCGCATCTGCGGCAGGAGCAAGAGCATTAACCGCTACCTCTTCCTGTGGTATGGCATTGATGTGGGAGGAATTATATGTAGCGGCATCCAATCGTCTGCCGTTGGCACTGTGCTTAGTGAATCGTGCATTATCCGGTCCGATCAATATTAACTGCGATCATTCCGATTCCATGGGCGCAAGAGATACCGGATTCATTCAGATCTATGCAGAGAATAATCAGGAAGTATATGATAATTTTGTACAGGCATACCGTATCTCTGAGCATAAGGATGTGCGTCTCCCGATCATGATCTGTCAGGATGGTTTTATTACCAGCCATGCGGTTGAGAATATTGAGTTATTAGAGGATGACAAGGTTAAGAACTTTGTCGGCGAATATGAACCGGAGAATTATCTGTTAAATGCAGATCAGCCAATGGCAGTCGGTCCATATGCAGTATCCAATTATTATATGGAGACAAAGATGGCACAGAATACGGCAATGCGTAATGCCAAGCAGGTGATCTTAGATATAGGCAAAGAGTATGGTGAGATTTCCGGCAGAACGTATGGCTTCTTTGAAGAGTATCAGTTAGAGGATGCAGAGTATGCGGTTGTGATCATCGGTTCGGCGGCCGGTACGACCAAGGATGCAATTGATGCGTTGAGAGAGCAGGGCAAAAAGGTCGGACTTTTGAAGCTTCGTGTATTCCGTCCGTTCCCGGATGAGGAGATTGCCAAAGCACTTTCTCATTGTAAGGCCGTAGCGATCTTAGATCGTTGTGAGAGCTTCCGTGGTCAGGGTGGACCGCTTGGAGCCGAAGTGAAGTCGGCAATCTATGATTACGCAAAGAATGTGGCAGCATTTAATCTGGTATACGGATTAGGTGGACGTGATTTTACAGTGGAAGAGGCAGAAGAGATCTTTAACGACTTAGAGGCATATGATAAAGGTGAAAAGCCATTTGCAGAGTACCGTTATGTCGGATTGCGCGGTGAAGGCTACACGGTTATGCGCAAGAAGAATTAAGAGGAGGCAGATGAGATGAGTTATAATTTTAAGGAAGAAATGAACAAACCGGAACGTCTGGCTCCAGGACATAGAATGTGTGCCGGATGCGGTGGAACGATTGCGGTCCGTGGTGTGTTGCGGGCTTTGCATGAAGGAGATAAGGCGGTGATCGGTAATGCAACCGGATGTCTGGAGGTATCGACCTTCATGTATCCATATACAGCATACGAGGATAGTTACATTCACAACGCATTTGAAAATGCAGGTGCTACCATGAGTGGTGTGGAGACTGCGTATAATATTCTGAAGAAGAAGGGAAAGATTAAGGAGAACTACAAGTTCATTACTTTTGGTGGTGACGGTGGAACATATGATATTGGTTTGCAGTCCTTGTCTGGTGCGATGGAGCGCAATCATGATTTCGTATATGTATGTTACGATAATGGTGCTTACATGAATACGGGTATCCAGCGTTCTTCTGCAACCCCGATGTATGCAGATACAACGACAACACCGGTTGGAAGTGAGTCGAATGGTAAGATGCAGAACCGGAAGGATCTGGCATCCATTATTGCAGCACATGATGTTCCATATGTAGCACAGACTACATTTCTCGGCAATTTTAAAGATCTGCATACAAAGGCAGAGAAGGCAATCTATACAGAGGGCGCATGTTTTCTGAATATCATGGCACCATGTCCGAGAGGATGGAGATATCCGACTGAGAATATTATGGAGATCTGCAAGTTAGGTGTGGAGACCTGTTATTGGCCATTATTCGAAGTAGATCACGGCAAATGGATCCTTAACTATGAACCAAAGAAGAAACTTCCAATCGAAGATTTCTTACGTCCACAGGGCAGATTCAAACATCTTTTTAAGAAAGGCAATGAGGATCTATTAGTGCAGTTCCAGGAAGAGGTTGACCGCCGTTGGGAAGACCTGCAGTTCCGGTGTTCGCAGAATTGATCGTTATATATATTATTTGAGGATATTGTGGGTGTGAAGAAAATAAAGTATTTTCTTTCACACCCACTTTTCATTTCATTGGGAAATTGTTATACTAATAGATAAGTTATAGTTTGGAATGGCATGGGGGTAAAAATGAAAGAAGAAAATATACAATCAGGGGATTTGGTTAAGAGATTGCGTGAGGAAATGCAACTGAATCGGAGAGAATTTTGCGATTATTTTGATATTCCATATCGTACTGTGCAGGATTGGGAGGCTGGAAAAAGAGTTATGCCGGATTATGTACTGCGTTTATTGGAATATAAGATTCGTATGGATCAACAGAATACACAACAGAAACAAAAAGTGCAAATAAAGGAATCTTTTGGAATATGTGTGATGCGGCTTTCTGATTATGAGGAAATGTATGATCTGTGGTGCGGATGTGATGGAATAGGCTTGCATACAGTGGATGATTCGAAAGAGGGATTAAGCCGGTTTCTACGGCGTAATCCGGACAGTTGTTTCGTGATGAGACTCCATGATCAGGTGGTTGGAACTATCTTAGCAGGAAATGACGGAAGAAGAGGGTATATCTATCATTTAGCAGTTGATCCTTCACATAGACAGGAACAGATTGGAAGCAGGCTGGTAAATGCAGTTTTGCGGGAATTGAAGCAACAAGGTATTCACAAAGTGGCATTGGTTGCCTATGCGGATAATATGGAGGGGCATGCATTTTGGACAAAAATGGGATTTGAAATGCGAAAAGAATTGCGATATTACAGTAAAGATATTGTAGAATAAGCAGGAAAGGAAGAGTCGTCATGGAATATTTATATACGCAAAAGAATGCTGCGTTACATGAGTTGGAAAAGGAGTGGTTAGCCGGAAAGAGCAGGGGGTGTTATCTCTTAACAGGAAAAAGTGGTTGTGGTAAGACAACATTTTTGAAACAGTTTGAATTTGATTGCAAGAGACAGTCTGACAGGAATACGTTTTATTGGCTTTCAGCAGAACAATGGATGACAGGCATTTTACAGGGCAAAGATATTTTGACAGATGTAACATCAGATATACTTGTTATAGAAAATGCAGAACAATTGGTTGGACGAAAATGTACAGAGGAACGATTCTTCTGGCAGATAAAAAATTGGCAGAAGATAGGGAATCGTCTATGTATTGTCACATCATCGGAACCGACTGCTCCGGATGGGGTAGAGATTATAGAATGTGAGCAAATTGAGATAACATTTACGATTGTGAAACAAATGGCAGATCAACTGCAAGTGGCACTTAGCAATGAGAAAGTGAAACGAATATGGGAGGAGACAGAAGGTAGTATGTCCTGCCTGCGGGGATTGCTTTATAAAGAAAAATTAGTACAAATTACAGATTGACGCAATGCGTTATGAATGGTATGATAGTGTCACTACATAAAGAAGGGAGGGACACTATGACAGACCATGAATTACTTGTTTTTATTGCAGAGAAAGTAGTTTCGCTAGAGAGTCGAATGGATTCGCTGGAGCATCGAATGGATTCGTTGGAGCATCGAATGGATTCGTTGGAGCATCGGATGGATTCGTTGGAGCATCGGATGGATTCCATAGAAGCTCGGATAGATTCGTTAGAAGAACGAGTGGCTTCATTAGAGAGCCAAATGGATTCTTTGGGGAAAGAAGTACGGCGTAATAGTATGCTGCTTGAGAATGAGATCTTACCTAGACTTCAGACAATTGAACGGTTATATGTGGATTCTTCGAATACTTTCATGAATAAGTCGACACAGATTGAACAGTTACAAGATGATGTAGATGTACTTAAGATTGTTGTAGAGGATCATAGCAGTAGGTTAGAGAAGATATCATGAGACGAGTGTGATGAGAACAATGGGAAGAGAAGATGAGAAGGAATAAGAGGATTCTTACAGCTTAGCGAAGAATCCTCTTAATATTATTATAGGGGTTTGAAGCTTGCAGAATATTTCTGCTTTGTTTCGTCAATCTTGCTTTGCTCTGCATCCGGAGTAGGGTAGAATCCCCGCTCATGCATGGAATGGAATACATCCTGCTGCATGGTATGTTCATCCGCTAAGATATCTAACATCGTAGAGCGAAGCCCTTCGTGAACACATTCATTTGAGAAGGTATTAAAAAGGTTGGTTGCGGCTTTCTGGGCACCTAACGCATCCCCTAAGATCTCTTTTTCTTTATATTGATTCATTATAGTAAGAAACTCCTTTCTCGATTATCCAAGATGGCTGTATAGCTTGTTAAAATGTGACTGATGACGTCTGGAGATCTCCTCCATTTCAGCACGGACATTGGCATCCTGTGCATGACCGGCTAACATCTGGAATTTTTTGACTAATAATTCTTCTTCCGATAACAGATCATTTAAGGCAGATAATTCTTTTTCTGATAAATTACTCATTTTTCGGCTCCTTTCCATATTTTGTGAA
>USBM01000153.1 GCA_900552885.1 uncultured Clostridium sp.
GATCAGATGATTTATATGTTACTCTATTATTGGTTATTTCCTTTTGTTTTAAATTAACAACCTCTTTAATCCGATTGGTTAACTTTTTTCCTTGCAGTATTTTATATGGAACTCCATTAGCATATAACTTAACACTTTTTATAATAAGCCAATCCTCATCATTGTTAAGTTCTAAACATAATCCATCGAAAGAATCTGATAATTGAAACATCTCTATACCATTTGAAATCGTTTCTTCTACATATTTATCATATGTAAACTCTTCATCATTTGATGTCCAAAACAACCGAGCCTCGCCTGTAGTTGGAGATTCATATTTTATTTTCAAAATCACATTCTCAACAGGATGTCTTATCCTACTAATCAAAATAAGTGCTGCCACCCAGAGAATCGTCAATATAACACCCTTGATTCTACTCTTATAATACATTACACAAAATCTTTCTTATTTATCTTTCGTCTCTAATACACTTAATGTAACAAACCTATTATTGCACTACCCAAAAAATCTCTCTTCCAACATCAAACAAATTGCATGGTATACCGGCAAATGCAATTCCTGAATCTTAAATGTCTCTTTTTCCGGAACTACAATCGCAACATCAGCCATATCCTTTAACTTACCTCCATTGCCTCCGGTGAGTCCAATTACTTTCATTCCTTTTGCCTTTGCAACTGTACATGCATATAATACATTCTTAGAATTTCCAGAAGTGGAAATTCCTAAGAATACATCGCCTTCCACTCCATAGCCGTTGACCTGCTGTGCAAAACCAAGCATCGGGTCTACATCGTTCAGATATGCAGTAGACAATGCAACATGGTCTACAACAGCAATCGCAGGTAATGCTCCTTGCAGCTTATCTGCCAATTCTTTTCCTAATTCTGCATCTGCCTCTTTCAAACGGTTCTGATATTCATCTGGAAGCTTTCTTGGTAATACGAATGCCTTCATCAATTCTCCTACGATATGTTCGGAATCCGAAGCACTGCCGCCATTACCGGCAACTAATAGCTTTCCACCTTGTGCATAACTCTCGGTCAATATCTCATACGCCTTAGCAATATTGTCCTTTTCGCCCTTTAGCTGAGGATATCTTTCTATTAACTCTTCTAAACGTACTTGAACTTTCTCTTCCATCGTTTCTTCCTTTCCATAGAACCCCTATGCTCTATTGATATATCGTTCTACAAACTGCAACAGACCAGAACACACATCTTCTTGCTCTACTATATCTGTCTCTGGTTTCAATAACACACTCTTACAGCCCGCAGCCTTCCCTGCCTCTATATCATTCTTTCCATCTCCTACCATATAGGATACGGAAAGATCAATATTGAAATCCTTTGCTGCCTGCAATAACATGCCCGGTTTTGGCTTTCTGCAATTACATTCTATCTTATATTCCGGTCGTTCACCTTCAAATCCCTTATCCGGGTGATGTGGACAATAATAGATAGCATCTACATAAGCTCCTTCTTTGCCAAGCAGTGTCTCCATCTTGTTATGAATTTCCTGCAATTCTTCCAATGTCACCTCACCACGTGCGATGACAGGCTGATTCGTTACAACAATAGCAAGATAACCACTCTGATTAATCTTCCGAATAGCTTCTGACACACCATCGATCAGTCGAAACTCATCAATATTTCTCAAAAATCCAACATATTCATTAATGGTACCATCCCGGTCTAAAAACACCGCTTTCTGCTTATTGCGAAGATTTTTCGCTGTTACCTTCCCGATTCTGACATCCTCGCACACAGCGTAATACCTCTCCGGTGTTCCCATGTCCTTCACATACTCCGGGCTGTCATATACAAACATCTTTCCTGTTCCGGATAGTGGCTTTAATAACTGTCGATCCAGATCGATCTTCGGTGTATCAATCGATGTTTGCAACACTTTGGGTGAGATTACATGAAGTCCCGCATTCACCCGATTGCGATAATACTCCGGACGTTCATCTTCTTTCGCAAGCCATTGCAACACAGCACCCTTTTCATCTGCAATGATCAATCCACTATCATAAGGATGATCATTGGGATGCGTAAACAGGGTAACAAGTCCGCCTTTTTCTCTGTGATATGACACAAAGCGGTTAAAGTCCACATCAAACATTGCATCGGCATTTAATAGTAGAAAATCCTCTGTCAATTTCTCCCTGATCTGGAATAAGGCTCCTGCATTGCCAAGTGGTTCCTTCTCAAAATAGTATTCAATATGCACGCCAAATGGTTTTCCCGTTACCGGTGACACCCCACTGCCGTCACCAAAATAATCCATGATAATATTCCCGAGATGGCTTACTGTTAGAATGATGTCGTCAAATCCCTGATCTCTTAAGCATTCTAATTCCCGTTCCAGAATCGGTTTGCCTTCTATTGGAATCATTGGTTTGGGGATATCACTTGCAACAGATGAGATTCTTGTACCCCTGCCGCCTGCCATAATCACTGTTTTCATATCCGACTTGTTCCCTTTCTCCTACTTGTTATCTTCTTCCGGTATATATGTCTCCGGTGTGTAATGGATCACTCTGGTTCCACCATTTTCAAAGGCAAATGGTACATGCATCAGATCAGACATGGCATGAATCACATCCTTTTGCTTATCCGGCGTCACATAGAACAATAAGAATCCACCGCCACCGGCTCCAAGCAACTTACCACCCAATGCTCCTGCTTTGATTCCTCTTTCATATAATGCATCAATGGAGTCCGTGGATATCTTAGCACCTGTCTGTCTCTTCAAACGCCAGGTTGTATCAAGCAATCGGCCAAACTCATCCAGATCCGCATATTTATCCGTCAATACCGCCTGTGCCTCATCCACAAGTTGTAACATCTCTAACTTCTGTTTTGTCTTATCCACGCCCTTGTTTGATGCCTGTACTTCTGCCGAAAAATGTGTAAATCCCGTAAAGAACAATAACAGATTATCATTAAACTGTTTCTTTCTCTCAGGAGAGATAATAATCGGATCAACCGTATATCCATCTGCACTGAAATTGATACGATTCAGTCCACCATAAGAAGCTGCAATCTGATCCTGCCATCCGCCTGCTTCGTTACATAACGTACGCTCCAGATAAATCGCTTCGTCTGCTAATTTCTTCTTGTCTGCATATTTTCCCTTCAAGGCATAGAATGCAGACAACATTCCTACCGCAAAAGAACTGCTCGTTCCAAGACCGGAACGTGCAGGCAGATCCGCTTCATATGTCAGACGGATCTCATGCATATCCAGATACTTCATAGCTTCCCGGATTGCCGGATGTACAATATCCTCCGTATCTACAACCCGTTCCATCTTAGAATACGCAAGCTCAGTCTTATAATCAAAAAATCTTGGCAAATGCCGTACATTTACATAACAATACTTATCAAATGTTGTAGAGATAACAGCTCCGCCATGTTCATTAAAGAACTCCGGCATATCTGTTCCTCCGCCAAAAAATGACATACGAAATGGTGTCTTGGTAATAATCATAAGCTTCTCCTTTTTGTTATTGAAAATCTTCTTTCACGATATCCCATACGGCATCAATACTATTATGTGCCTTAATATACTTCTGATAATCTTCTACCGTCTTAACCAAACGGTCATTATCATTATAAAGAGTAAGAACTTTCTGTGCAAATTCTTCCGGCTCATCTGCCACTTCCATAAATTCTTCTGCACCTTTAATTCCTTCGATACCAACCGTTGTTGTTACCATAGGCGTACCATAATATAACGCTTCTACTACCTTTCCCTTTACGCCTGCTCCGTAACGAAGTGGTACCACAACTAATTTACAAGTATCATATAGCTCTTTTAATTCCTCTTCTGTCACAAAGCCTTTTACTATAATATTCTTACTATTTAATCTCTTAACAGCATCGGTTGCATTTGAACCAACGATATAGAATGGAATATCCTGCTTCTTGGTAATTAACGGATATACCTCCTTGGCAAACCAGAGTACTGCATCCTCATTTGGCGGATGTCCGAATCCACCAACAAATAAAATTCCATTCTTCTGTGCAAAATCAAGAGAGATATCATCCCGAAATTCTTCATATACATAGGCAGTAATTGCCTTAGCCGGAATAGAAGAATCTACCTTATGAATCTCATCCACTTCTACATAAGATGGATAATAATTGATATCTGCCTGCTTCATGATAGCAAATTCTCTACGTTTCCAGTCCTCTGACTCCTGCAATAATGTCTCATCCTTGCATAATTCATATTCTCGGAAGATGCGCAGAAAATGCAGATCATGTCCATAATAAATACACTTGATATTCGTTTCATTCTTAATAAAGTCAATGTATTTCTCCGTAATATGTGGCCGGTTCAGATATACAAAATCAATGTTATCCTGATTATCTATGATCCACTGTTTATAATTCTCAGCATACCAAGGGCCATACAGCACTTCAATTCCATACTGTTCCAAAACAGGAGTATATTCATCATCTTGGAAGAAATTATCTCCCATGAACTTGACATTATAACCCTGCTTCACAAACATCTTTAGATACTGCCACGTTGTCTTAGAACCTGCATCTTTATCAAACTGAGGTACATAATGATCGATCACCAATATTGTCTTCTTATTCTGACTACGTTCTCTGGCATGGAACAGATCATCTTCTGTCTGTGACTGTCTGGCAAATTCCTCTTTCCACTTTTCTGCTAATTTCTTTGAATTCTCTACCTGATAACTCTTAACTCCCGTATTCAGATCCGTTCCGTTAGACTTACCCTCAAAGTGCACAACAACAGAAGCCGGCTGATACATCAGCTTATATCCATGTTTTCGAACTTCAAATGCAAGATCCGAATCTTCACAATATGCCGGAGCAAATAATTCATCAAAACCACCTATCTCTTCCCATAAAGAAGTTCGGATCATGATTGCCGCACCAGATATATAATCTACTTCTTTTACATAATTAAACTCCGGCTTATTGGCATTCTGACCATTTCCATAATTCCACGCATGTCCATCTCCCCAGATAATTCCACCTGCTTCCTGAAGTGAGCCATCCGGATAGATCAGCTTTGATCCTACCATTCCAATTGAATCATCACGCTCTATCAACTCAACCAATGGCTGTAACCAATTCTCCTGCACTTGCGTGTCATTATTCAAAAATAAAATGTATTCACCCTTTGCATACTTTGCCGCCTGATTGCAATTCCGCAAGAATCTCTGATTCTCTTTATTCCGGGCAATCTGTATGTTCTCTGCGATCTCTGATAACCTCGTTGTCAGATCATTTGACACATCATCTGCAATAATGATCTCGTAAGACACATCACCACTATTTTCCAGAATAGATTTCAAACAATTATATGTGTACGTAAACTGATTATATACAGGAATTACAATGGATACTTTCGGTGCATCCCATTTTTTAAACACAAGCTTATCACACTGTGACAAATCTGTAATCTCATCAACCTCCCATATCTGAGGTTCTACACTTGGAAGCTCGTTGTTACAACGATACTTAAATGCATTCATCTCCTTGCGGACTTGTTTCATTCCGCCTTTACGGAATGCATTGGCAACAAATTTGATATTTGTAATATTTACTGT
>USBM01000154.1 GCA_900552885.1 uncultured Clostridium sp.
ACATTTGTTTTTTTTATTTTGTTTTCCATATTGTCATTGGTGCAATATCTTATTTGTTTGTTTTTTTATAAGGCAGATGAAAAGTATCAGAAAATCAAGTATATCATGGCAATTGGATTTGGAATCTTTTACCTCTTTATCATTTTTACGACTATCTCGCCAATCGCATATGTGTATGCGATCATGATGGCGGTGGTATTGTTAAGTTATGATAATATTCGATTGATCCTGGTGTATATGACCGGTGTCTGTGTGGGTAATATTGTTGAGGTCGGAATGGAGTTTGCCAAAGGGCAGGTGGCAGCTTCCGATATGCCTAATATTGAGATCCGTATCGCATCTCTGATACTGTTTACGGGATTTATGACTGTGGGAACTTTGATCTCAGACCGGAATAATCAGTCGAGAATGGAAGAGGTTGAGAGGGAAAAAGAACGTGTAGCAGCCTTAAATGAGCAGATTCTGCATGTATCTGAACAGATTACGGAGAACATTCAGATTGTAGCAGACAAGATGGAAGTGTTAGAGAATAGTTCGAATAAGACGAAGTCTTCTATGGAAGAGGTTGCACAGGGCACGGGTGAGACAGTGGAGTCAATTCAATTGCAGATGGAGAAGACAGAGCAGATCCAGAATACGATCAAGAAGGTGGAATGTTCGTCCGATACCATTCGACAGAACATGGATGAGACACAGAGGGAGCTTGCGCAGTCAAAGAATAATATTAATGCGTTGATTGAACAAGTACAGATTTCTAATGAAGCAAATGCAAACGTATCCCGCGAATTAGAAGAGTTATATACTTATACAAACCAGATGCAGTCTATTGTACAGATGATCAATGATGTAACGGAACAGACCAGTCTTCTCGCCTTGAATGCCAGCATAGAGGCAGCAAGAGCAGGTGAAGCCGGTAAGGGATTTGCGGTAGTTGCTTCTGAGATATCTGCACTTGCAACACAGACCCAGCAGGCAACGGTGAATATTACGAACCTGATCAATAACATTTCTTCTGAGTTGTCACAGGTGGTAGAAGTGATACATCAGATGATGAAGAACGTGGAAGTGCAGAATCAGGCAACCGGTAATACAGCAAGAAGTTTTGAACAGATTGCAGTTTGTATCGAGAAAGTTGGAAAAGAGAGCCACTCCCTTGAAAACCTGGTTGTTGAATTATCAGACGCAAACAGTGAGATCATTCGGGGAATCGAGACGATCTCAGCCGCAACCGAGGAAGTGACTGCTCACTCAAGCGAGACGTTAGAATCGAGCGAAGAGAATAATAGCATTACTGGTGAGGTTAGTACGATTGTGGATCAGTTGCATACGTTGGCACAGGATCTTTCTGGTACACAGCTCGATTAAATATATATCCCCCTTGTGCAATGTGCAAGGGGGACATGTCTTTGTGCGGTTATGAGAGAATATCCGTAGAGGAAGAAGTGTATATGTTCGTTCCGATCTGTGGAGAGGAATTCCATTGGTGATCAGGGAGTGTAAAAAGAGCCCTGCCGGTTGTTGAACAGCCGGCAGGGTTCTTTTGCGTATACGCTTCTGCTTAAGGTGGTTAAATACGACAGAAATATGGTCGTTTTTGACAAACATATTTTCATCTGAAACGTGGTGGGATGGAATAAAAAAGTGGTGACATGCCAATGAAAAGTGGCTTTTCGTTTGTAAAATGGTCTTTTGGTTGGAAAGCATTGAAAACGAAAAATCATTTTACTATTATTGGTGATAAGTGGGAATTAAGGAGATTCAATGGATGAGAATTGCACTGTATGGAACAGACAGGAACAAGCTGCAAAAATATAAAGACAAGTTACATAGAAATATCGTTGCATTGGATGATACTGTGGAGAGTGTCTGCTGTCAGGACGAGGAGATGTTAAAGGAGAATCTTAAGGATTTTCAGATTATATTTATGGAAGAGACGGCAGTTGACCAATTGGAGCAGTATATGCAGGGTAACTCCAATCGTAAGAAGGTTACTCTGGCAGTCGGCAAAGAGATTGGTACATTTTTCGTAGATGACATCTATTATGTAGAGGCAGATCTGAGTAAGATCCGGCTGGTGACAAAGGACGGAGAATTCTCATTATCAATCAGTATCTCCAAAGTACAGGAAGTGTTAGAGAAGGAGGGATTTGTTAAAGTACACAGAGGTTATCTTGTCAATGAGGATCATGTGGTTAAGATCAAACACCGGACTGCATATATGGATAATGGCAAGGGCATACCGATCAGTAAGTATCGGTTGAAGGATGTGAAGGAGAGATTGGTTGGAGCGTAGGAAATAAGGAAGCAGAGAGGGAGTGGAGAGATGCATAAGAGGGTTAAGGTACAGTAAAAGCCAATTATGTATTTAAGGAATATTATTGATAAGAAAGGACAAAGATATGAATAGTATAAGAAAATGTATGTTATTGATCATGTTGTTGTTTGGAGTCAGTATAATGCTGCCAATCTCTGCGAGTGCAGAGGAAGTTGATCATATTGATCTTGATCATGTAAAGAGTGCATTTGTACGGAAAGAACAAAGTACATATCTGGTAGGGGATACCTTAGACATTGATGATATTACTATGTGGGTAGTGGATCAATATGGTAATATTAAGTCGTTTACAGGGGATGAGATTAATGTTGACACAAGTAAGGTTAATATGTATAACGCAAGAACGTACATGATTAGTGTTAGCCTTAAGGAGAAGAAAGATATTGTGGGATATGGAATTATAGAGGTAACGAGTACTACACCTGCAATTCTCTGGGGGAAAAAAAGAACGGTATATAATGTAGGGGATACATTAAATGTAGATGATATTAAAGTACAGAGCCTGGATGCGTGGGGTAAGAAAGATATTACAGGTAACTACACTGTGGATACAGAAGATGTAGATATGTCTAAAGAGGGACATTATGATTTACAGATTAAGGATAATGACCCGGATGGATGTAGCTATATTGTACGCATTTATGTATATGATAATCAATTTGATAATGAGTTTGCTAAAATAGAGAGTGTTGATGTAACAAAGGACAAGAAAGATTATTATGTGGGTGATACCGTTTCTTTGGATGACCTTAAGGTGACGGTTCATTACAAAGACGGTACGACAAAAGAGATATCAAGAGATGATGATAAAGTGAGTGCGGAAACCTATTATACGAATATTAACTCGCTTGATGTGGATAGCTCGGGAACGAAGGATCTAAAGGTTTGTTACCTGAACAGGTATTATAATGTGCCACTTACATTTTCTAATAAGCCTTTGCAGAATATAAGAGCACAGAAAGTGCAAAAAACGTATGTAACAGGTGAGAAGATATCATTAGATGATTTGACAGTTACCGCAGAGTATAGTGATGGTTCGACAAAGGAATTAGCAGCGGGTGACTATACGACAAATATAGCCGGCATAGATACATCTCAAGTTGGCGAGGTCTCGCTGGTTATTACTTATACGAGCAATGGTATTACAAAGACAGATGAAGTTACCCTTACAATCAAAGCTGAGTCAGGCGGTGATGAGAAGAAAGCTGCATTAGATAGTATTCAAGCAGTTAAGACAAAGAAAGAATATGAAGTAGGGGATACGATCAAAACAGATGATATTACGGTAACAGCAACCTATAAGGATGGAACGACAGCCGAGGTGATTGGATTTACAACGAATGCGGACCAGTTAAGTACTGCGAAAGCGGGAACATATATTTTGATGGTAACGTATGAGGAGAATGGGGTTGAGAAGACGATCGATCTTCTTATTGTTGTAAAGGAAAAGGATGCCGGTTCGACACCAGAACAGACCGGCAAAGACGATTCGACAGATGACAACAAGAATAACAATAATAGCGACAATAACGATAGTGAAAACAATAGCGGCAACAATGGAAGTAATAACAATAACGGCAATAATGGAAATATCAACACACCAGGTAATGCACCGGTACAGAATACGAATGCAACATCAGGCAGCAGTTCTACGCAGGGTACTACCGACCTGAAAGCTGGCGATGAAGCTGTAGTAGGAGATGTTACCGGCACGATCATAGATGTCACCAAGAAAGAAGCAACTTATACAAAGACAGACTCTAAGGCGGCAAAGATTACAGTACCAGCTACTGTCACGATATCCGGTACCGTATACAAGGTAACGCAAATTGCGGACAATGCATTTGCAAAGAACAAGAAGGTAACCCAGATCGTGATTGGCAAGAATGTAAAAGTGATTGGTAAGAATGCATTTAAGGGTGCGAAGAAGCTTACAACTTTAATAATTACAAGTGATAAGCTTACCAAGAAAGGTCTTAGGAATTCATTAAAGGGATCTTCTGTCAAGACTATTAAGTTAAAGGGAAAAGCAAAGAAGATGTATAAGAAATACTGTCAGTATTTCGTGAAGTCTAATTGTGGTAGAAGGGTAAAGATTAAGAAATAGAAGTTGAAGCAAGATATATAATAAAAAGTACAGGTACAACTAGCAATTAAATAATTGCAATGAATGGTGCGATTGGTGGTAAAATGATGAGAGATAGCGATATGAAAAAGCGGATACATAAGATAATGTTTCTAATGCTGATAACAGTGACTATATTGATGAGTAGAAATGTTGAGGCGGCAACCATTGAACATTCGGGGACGAGTGGATCCTTAGAGTGGTCAATTGATAGTAATGGTGTGTTTCGGCTAAGTGGAAGTGGGGATTACACGTTAGAGAAAAAGGATGGAGTATTTGAAGCTGAAACGGCATGGTACCAGTATGCTTCGGACATAAAGAAAGCAGTTATTGACGTAACGAATATTACCTCCTTGAAAGGTTTGTTCTATGGCTGCTGGAAGTTGACTCAGGTTGATCTAAGCAAACTGGATACATCTAAGGTAACGGATATGCGTGGAATGTTTTATGGCTGCAGAAGTTTGACCCAATTGGATCTAAGTGGATTTGATACATCGCAAGTAACAGATATGAGTATGATGTTTTGCTCCTGCGACAGTGTAACCCAATTGGATCTAAGTGGATTCGATACTTCGCAAGTAACGGATATGAGTATGATGTTTTGGTTCTGCGACAGTGTAACCCAATTGGATGTAAGCGGATTTGATACATCGCAAGTAACGAATATGAATGCAATGTTTTATGGCTGCAACAGTTTGACCCAATTAGATGTAAGCAGATTTGATACGTCAAAGGTAACTGATATGTCTTTCACTTTTTACGATTGTAGTAGAATAACGCAAATAGATATAAGTGGATTTGATACGTCAAAGGTAACTAATATGGCGTATATGTTTTCTAGTTGCAGCAGTTTGACCCAATTGGATCTAAGTGGATTCGATACGTCAAAAGTAACTGATATGTGTGGAATGTTTGTCGATAGCTGCGATTTAATACAAATAGATGTAAGCGGATTTGATACATCGCAAGTAACAGATATGGCTTGTATGTTTGGTGGATGTGACAGTTTAAACCAATTAGATGTAAGTAAATTTGACACTTCTCAAGTAACAAATATGAAGTATATGTTTGAAGATTGTAGCAGTTTAACACAACTAGATATA
>USBM01000155.1 GCA_900552885.1 uncultured Clostridium sp.
TAAAGAATCGTATCGGTTTACTTCCTGAGGATCGTAAGACCCAGGGATTTATGAATCAGTTTTCGAATATTGATAACATTTCCATTTCCAGTTTAGATAAATATATGTCAGGCCCGTTCTTAGACGAAGGGAAAAAGAAGAAAAATGCAGAGCGCTTTTTTGAGGAGATGGATATCAACCCTAAGAAACCGGATTATCTGACAAAGAATATGTCGGGTGGTAATCAGCAGAAGGTTATCCTTGCAAGATGGATGTCTGCAGATACCGATATCATTATATTTGATGAACCGACCAAAGGTGTAGATGTTGCGGCTAAGGCAGAGATCTACCGTCTGATGGAAGAATTAGTAGCAGAAGGAAAGAGCCTGATCGTTATTTCTTCTGAACTTCCGGAAGCGATGGGAATCAGTGACCGTCTGATCGTTATGAGTGAAGGTCACATCTCAGCAGAACTAACAGACAGAGAGAAATTCGATACAGATGAAATTCTGGATTATGCGATTGGAGGTAAATAAGATGAAACATATTTTTGATAAATATAAGCGTGAGATTGTTGTATTTCTTGCAACGATTGTTATGGGAATGATCTTTACAGCGATGAACCCAAACTTTTTATCCTGGAATAATATTTTAACCGTATTTCAGAAGATGGTATTAAATGGAGTATTGGCAGCAGGTATTATGTTCACGATCATTACAGCGGGAATTGACTTATCCATTGGATGTACCTTTGCCATTACCGGTATTGCAGTTGCAATGTGTTGTGTCAATGGCGTTCCGCCGATTCTTGCAATCGTTGTTGGATTATTGATCGGTGTGGTTGCAGGTGCATTTAACGGATTCCTTGTAACAAACTTAAAGTTACAGCCTTTCATTGCAACACTTGGTACGATGAGTCTTTATCGTGGTATTGCTTACGTGGTAACCGGTGGTACTCCGGTAACGAATGTTCCTGACAGTTTCCGTAATATCTTTAACGGTAAGATGTTCATGGGTATCCGCTACTATGTGCTGGTTATGATCGTGGTATTTGTGATTGCTCATATTATCTTGTCAAAGACCCGTACAGGTGATAACTTATATGCAGTAGGTGGTAATGAAGAAGCTGCGAACCTTTCCGGTGTTAACGTATTCAAGACCAAATATATCGCTTACATAGTGTGTGGTGTATGCGCATCTATTGCAGGTATGATCATGTTAGCAAGCTTGGGTTCTGCGGAAGCAACAGCAGGTCTTACTTATGAGACAGACGCGATCGCAGCAGCAGCGATCGGTGGTACGGCAATGGCAGGTGGCCGGGGTACTGCACTTGGAACCTTTATCGGAGCATTTATGTTAGCGGTATTAAAGGTAGGAATGGTTGTTATCAATGTAGATTCGTTCTGGCAGTATGTAGTAACCGGTATTATTATCATCGTAGCTTCTTACTTCGAGTTCATCAAGGCAGACTTTGAGGCAATGCTTGCCCGTCGTAAGAACGCATAACAGACAGATAAAGGAGTCGGCATATGAGAGATAAGATTACGGTAATTGGAAGTTTGAATTATGATGTGATATTGAAGATTGCCCGGCTGCCGGAGATGGGTGAGACGTTTCATGCAGATGATGTAGCATTCAGTGCAGGTGGCAAGGGTGCGAACCAGGCGGTGCAGGCAGCCAAATTAGGTGTTCCGACTTATATGATCGGCTGCGTAGGCAAGGATCCTAATGGTGAGATTCTCGTTTCAGAGGCAAAGAAATATGGTGTAAACACAGAGCGTATCCGCAGAGTAGAGGAACCGACCGGAATGGGCGTGGTAAATGCTTTACAGGATGGAAGCGTATTTGCAGTTATCGTGAAAGGTGCAAATTATGCGGTGACTAAGGAAGATATTGACCATGCAGAGGATTTACTGAAAGAATCTGCGATAGTGATTTTGCAGATGGAGATCCCTCAGGAGATCAACATGTACGCAATTGATAAGGCAAAAGAAGCCGGCTGTAAGGTGCTGCTGAATGCAGCACCGGCGGCTGAGATCCCGGAAGCATATTTGAAAAAAGTAGATATTCTGGTAGTAAATGAAGTAGAAGCGGCATTTTATCTGCATTCAGAGGTGGATACAGTCGAAAAGGCGAAAGAGAATGCACTTAAGATGAGTGCGGAGCTTGGAAATGCTTGTATCTTTACGTTAGGAAAGGAAGGATCGGTTGTAGCAAGTGCCGGAGAGGTAACATTTATCCCATCTAAAAAGGTAGATGCAGTGGAATCTACCGGTGCAGGAGATTCCTTTATTGGAGCAGTAGGATATGCGTTGATTCATGGAATGAATATCGTGAATGCCTGTGAGTTTGCAACCGGATGCAGTGCAATTACAGTATGTCGATATGGCGCACAACCGTCAATGCCAACCTTAGAGGAAGTAAATACACAATCTTATTTGTAATTTTAATTGACAAAATTTGAAAATAAAATTATCATGATAAGCAGAAATGAGGTGGAAAGATGATTCCGTATGAACGACAATTGCAGATGTTACAATATCTGGAGACTAAAGAAGTTGCAAGTATAGAAGATTTTATGAATTTGTTTGATAGTGTTTCGGAGTCGACCATCCGGCGTGATCTGAAGGCTTTAGAGGATGAAGGACAAGTGCTGCTGTTAAGAGGCGGCGGAGCCCGGTTGAAGATGGAGTCATATGAAGCACCTGTGGATACGAAGAAGAATAAGCAGGTAGCGGCCAAAGAGGCAATCGCCAAATATGCAGCGAGTCTGGTTGAGGATGGCGATTCTATTTATTTGGATTCCGGTTCCACTACATTAGAGATGGTAAAATACCTTAAGAATAAGAAGATTACAATTGTTACAACGAATGCACTGATCTATCCGGAGCTTCAGGGGACACATCTTAAAGTCTATGTGCTTGGTGGGGAGTTGAATATCTCAACAGCCTCCATTTTTGGTACAACAACGAATATGGCATTGACCAAGAATTTCTTTAACAAGGCATTTATTGGAGCCAGTGGATTTTCGGAGCGTGCAGGAATCAGTACACCGGATGTGAGAGAGGCAGAGAAGAAGCAGATTGTCCGGGAGAATTCGGAACAGACTTATGTATTGGTAGATAGCAGTAAAGCAGAGAAGAATACCATGTGTAAGATTTACGAGTTAGGCGAGGTTCCGATCATCTGTGAGAAAGAAGTGCCGATTCTGTTGAAGACAGGTAATTATTATATTGCAAAGTAATAAGACACAGGAGTAAGATGCCATGATAAAAGCATATTTATTTGACTTGGATGACACATTTTATGACTGCTGCAATCTGAATGAAGAAGGCGTAGAGGCACTTTGCCGATATGCTTCGGATACGTTATTACATATGGATTATGATACGGTGCGGGGCGCATTTGATGCGGCCCGCTTAAGTGTGAAAGAACAGATTACAGATGATGTAGCAGCAAGACACAACCGGATGTTATATATGGAACGGATGTTGGAGATCCTTAAGCTCCCATCCGTTTCTTTTGCGTTAGAATTATATGATTATTTTTGGAACTATATCCTTTCACACATGGTATTATATAATGGAGTGAAAGAATTTTTGCAGCGGCTTCGGAAGGATGGAATCCTTATCGGAATCTGTACGGATATGACGGTACATATCCAGCATCGGAAGCTCCGGGCATTGGGAATTGCGGAGTATATTGATTATATTACAACGAGTGAAGAGGCAGGAAGAGAGAAGCCGGATCCGGTAATTTTTGAACTTGCACTTTCTAAGATGGGTGTAAGACCGGAAGAAGTGGTATATGTTGGGGATAGTCTCCGGAAGGATGTAAAAGGTCCGGCAGAAGCTGGAATGACACCGATCTGGTATACGGACGGACAGGATCAGGAATCAGACTACCTGCATGCAAAGAATTATATGGAGATGTTGCAGATCTATGAAGAAAGAAACCGGAGATGATCGGATGAAAGATAATAAAATGATAACAGAGAAACATGAAAACCCATTAGGCTGCGAGCGGATCAATAAGTTGTTGTGTTCCTTTGCAGTTCCAAGTATTATCTCTATGCTGGTTGGTTCGCTTTATAATATTGTAGATCAGTTTTTTATCGGTCAGAAGATTGGAGAATTGGGAAATGCCGCCACGAATATTGCATTTCCACTGTCTACGTCATGTCTGGCAATTTCCCTCCTTTTTGGAATCGGAGGTTCGTCTGCTTTCAATATTGCGATGGGGAGTGGGGATAAAAAGAAGGCAGTACAGTATCTTGGCAATGCAGTAGCTATGTTATTTTTGTGTGGGTTAGGATTGTGTGGGATTGCAGAGCTGTTCTTGGAACCAATGCTTCGATTTTTTGGCTCACCAGAGAATGTTTTAGAGTATGCCAAGGAATATACCCGGATCACCGCACTTGGCTTTCCGCTGCTTACACTGGCAACCGGTGGAGGACATCTGATCCGTGCGGATGGCAGACCGAAGATCACAATGCTCTGCAACCTGACCGGAGCGGTCATTAATACGATATTAGATGCAATTTTTGTATTTGGTTTTGACTGGGGAATGTCCGGTGCGGCATTTGCCACCATTATCGGGCAGTATGTGTCCGGTGGTCTTGCCATCTGGTATCTGGCACATTGTAAGACGGTGACATTGAAGCGGGAGCATTTTGTGATCAAAGCGGAAAATGTAGGAAGGATTGCAGCACTTGGTATGGCACCGTGTAGTAACCAGATCGCAATGATGATCGTACAGATCATTATGAATAAGTCGTTGAAGTATTATGGTTCGATGTCCCAATATGGAGAGTCTATTCCGATTGCGTGTGCCGGAATCATAACGAAGGTCAATATGCTGTTCATGTCGTTTGTGATTGGTATATCACAGGGATTGCAGCCGATTGCCAGCTTTAACTACGGAGCGAAGAAATATAACCGGGTGCGTGAAGCATATTTCAAAGCAACCGGGTGCGGCGCCTTATTGGCAATTGTTGCATTTGCAATCTTTCAGATCTTTCCGAGACAGATCATATCGGTCTTTGGCAATGGATCCGAGCTGTATTACTCCTTTGCAACCAGTTATTTCCATGTATTTCTGTTCTTTACCTTTGTAAACTTCCTGCAGCCGATCAGCTCGAACTTCTTTACGGCAATCGGTAAGCCAAAGATAGGAAGCTTCTTGGCTCTGACCAGACAGATTATATTCCTGTTGCCGCTTATCGTTGTATTTCCATTATTTATGGGAATTGATGGTATTATGTATGCAGGTCCGGTTGCGGATCTGCTAGCGGCGATTGTATGTGGCATTATGATTGGTCGGGAACTGTCCAAACCGCAGTACAATCCCCCTTGCACAGCGTAAGTGAAGACGGACGCGCATGTGTTTTAGGTTGTGAACCCGGCTTTTGGGTGGTGTCATGTTGCAGCAGGCACATAGCACAAGGCATACCTTCGAACTAAGCTTGCAAGCAAGCTAAGGTCTCAGGCATCGCATTACGACTCGCACGCAGCAGACACTAATACTCCTTATAATAAGCGAACTCACGTAAAAGAAGATATGGATTC
>USBM01000156.1 GCA_900552885.1 uncultured Clostridium sp.
CGAGGTAGATAGGCTTGAGGTGGAAGTGTGGTAACACATGGAGCTGACAAGTACTAATCGGTCGAAGGCTTAACTTAGTCAGAAAACTTGATGAGAGCAAGCGAAAGCGAAGTTCGAATCTGGTCGTAGACATGTCGATGCAGTTAGAGAGTATGAGCGGAGCGAAATACGAACTTACAAATCGACGGCAGGATAACTTAGTGGTATGTAATATAGATGTAATCTTTGTGTGAAGTTCTGAAGGTACAGAAGCTTGTATCTTTATGATCCCTGATAGCTCAATGGTAGAGCACACGGCTGTTAACCGTGGTGTTGTAGGTTCGAGCCCTACTCGGGGAGTTATGGCGACATAGCCAAGTGGTAAGGCAGAGGTCTGCAACACCTTTATCACCAGTTCAAATCTGGTTGTCGCCTCTAATATGAAATGCAATCCTTTTATGAGGGTTGCGTTTTTTATTTTAGACGCAAAAGAGTCTCTTGCAATTCTTTGTTCTGTTTAATTTTGAAGTGTTCTGTTAAGACTTAAAATAGGTAACAATACTTGACGAAAATGGAGGTTATACAATATGACAGAACAGACAAGAAGAACATTGCGTTCGTCTTTTCGTAAGATCCTATTCATATTAGTTGGCTGCTTTTTCTATGCAGCTGGTATTGGATTATTTCTAGATCCTAACATGTTAGCACCGGGAGGTGTTGTAGGAATTTCGGTGATTTTAAGTCATTCTTTAGCCGGAGATACAGGCACATGGTATTTCTTATTAAATATTCCAATTATTATACTCGGGTGGTGGAAATTTGGTGGAAGATTCATTATCAATAGTTTTTATGCAATTGCATTGAATTCTATCTTTACCAATATATTTAGTATTTTTCCGGCAGTCACGAATAACAAGTTATTAGCAGCAGTGGCCGGTAGTCTGTTGGTAGGAAGTGGACTTGGACTAGTGTTAAAGACCGGAGCAACAACAGGTGGCATGGATATTGTGATCAAGATATTACGGCGGAAATATCCATCCATTAAAACGAGTACTTTTTTTGTAACGATTGACTTAATTATAGTTGCAATATCCGGATTTGTGTTCCGTGATTTTAATCTGGCTATGTATGCATTTATTACGGTGGCACTTAATGGAAAAGTAATGGAATATATTCTATACGGAGAAGATGAGGCGAATCTGATCTATATTGTAGCAGAACAACCAGAAATGATGTTGCAGCGTATTCTGTCGGAAATGGATATTGGAGCAACCATTTTATCCGGGAAAGGTGCATACAGCAATCGTGAGAAGCAAATTATTATGTGCGTAGTTAAGAAGCGGACAACACCGGTATTACAGGAGATCATAAGGGAAGAAGATCCAACTGCATTTCTTATTATATCAAGTGCAAATGAGATATATGGGGAGGGATATAAAAATATAGCATTAGATCCTCTATAATGGAATGTGCGATTCTAAGGAGGGTCCGTTGCAAAAATAGGATAATGTATGGTATAATAGCTTGATATGTGTATGTTTAATAGTTTGTATTGATCCATATAAGGAATCATCAGTAATCGCCCATTGCTGGTTATATGGATATCAATTGAAATTAGAAAAAGGAGATCGAGAATATGGAGCAGCCCATATTAAGTGGATTGACCGCCTACAATACAGAAGGGTGTTATCCCTGGCATATGCCGGGACATAAGAGAAGACTGAATACCATTTTCCCGGATATTGTAGAGAATCCATTTTTAATTGATGTGACAGAAGTGGGGAATCTGGATGAATTTCATGATCCGCATGGAATTATATTAGAAGCAATGAATCGTGCGGCAGAGGTATATGGATCACATAAGAGCTATTATCTTGTGAATGGGTCTACTTGCGGTGTTATGGCAGCATTGTCAGCGGTGTGCCGGCCGGGAGATAAGATAATTATTGCAAGAAATTGTCACAAATCTGTCTATAATGTATTACGTCTTTTACAATTGAGACCAATCTATGTCATGCCGGAATGGAATGAAGAACTAGGTATGTTTGGGGGTGTTTCTACGGAAATTGTCAAGAGGACAATAAAGCAGCATGCAGATGTAAAATGTGTAATGCTTGTATCCCCAACATATGAAGGTGTAGTAAGCGATGTGGAGAAGATTGCAAAGATTGTACATAAGGCAGGAATTCCATTGATCGTAGATGAGGCACATGGAGCCCATTTTGAGTTTATGTCGAATGTCAACGAGACAATCTCGACTACGAACTATAAGAATATTCCGGATCCTGCAATCCGGTTAGGTGCAGATATTGTGATAGAGAGTCTGCACAAGACATTACCTGCAATGACTCAGTGTGCTATTTTACATGAGAAGAGCAATCTGATCGACAGGGAAAAATTAGAAGAATATCTCTCAATATACCAGAGTACATCACCATCATATGTGTTTTTAGCAACGATGGAAGCATGTATCGAAAAGATGAATTATGAGAGAGATGGATTGTTTATTATATACAAAGAACTGCTTTCAGAATATCGCAAGCGTTTTGCACAGCTTACACACATACATCTGGTGGAAGAGAGTGACTTTAAGAAGCAGAGTGCGTATGGATATGATGATGGTAAGTTAGTATTTTCCGTGAAAGGATGCGGGTATGAGCAGGACGGTCAGGTGGTTCGAATGACCGGAACAAGGCTCGGAACGATATTGCAGGAAGAGTATGGACAGATGATGGAGATGGCGGGTGGTAATTATGTGATCGCCATGACATCGGTTGCCGATTCAAAGGAAGCATTTGAGGCATTATATCAGGCAATGGAATCCATTGATGAAAGACTTATGAATCTGGAGGAATCCGTCGATACATCATTATATAAAACATTACCGGAACATAAGATGAATATTGCAGAGGCAAGAGAACACAAACGTCAGGATGTATTGTTTGAAGATGCAATAGGCAGAATCAGTGGGGATTATATATATGTATATCCGCCGGGAATTCCGATCGTTACGCCGGGAGAGGTATTGTCTTTAGGTGTCATACAGGAGATAAAGGCTGCTATGGATAATAATCTTCATATGAAAGGAATTACATATGATCGGAAAGGGAATGCATTTGTTAATGTGATCCGGGAGAATCGCTGGTTATCAAGAATACAAAGAAGATAAGAGGATAGATGGTTGGAAGGAATATTTATTACAATGGAAGGACCGGATGGTTCCGGTAAGACGACACAGATTGATCTTTTGAAGAAATATTTGGAGAAAAAAGGATATGATATTGTGATTGCAAGAGAACCGGGTGGAACGGTGATCGGTGAGGCAATCCGGAAGATCATATTGAATCCGGAATATACGGAAATGGGGCATATGACGGAATTGTTATTATATGCATCTGCGAGAGCACAGTTAGTGAATCAGGTCATCAAACCGGCACTTAGAGAAGGCAAAGCGGTAATTTGCGATCGTTTTGTAGAGTCTTCTGCCGTATATCAGGGTATTGGAAGAGGACTTGGTGTGGATACAGTTTATGAAGTGAATAATTATGCATTAGGAGATGTGCAGCCAAAGCTTACCATTTTTATGGATCTTGATGCGGAAGAGGGAATTAAGAGAAAAAAGGAGCAGGCAGAATTAGACCGTATGGAAAAGGAAGATCTAAGTTTCCACAAACGCGTGGTAGATGGATACCGGCAGCTTGCCAAGTTGTATCCGGAGAGAATCGTCCCGGTTGATGCGACATTGCCAATTGATACGATCCATAGTATGATAGTGGAAGAGGTGGAACACAGATTCTTTTTGTAATGACCGGATAAGTAGAATATTATGAATGGCATGGAGTCATTAATGCAATCAGCAATATGCAGGTATTAAATTTAGGGATGAATTAGCAGCATACATAACAAATTGAAAGGAGAGTGTAAGATGGATATGAAAATTAATCAATTGACGGGTCAGGCACCAATTGATACAGCAAAACAGCCAGCTAAGACGGATGATAGCTTTAAGTTTACACTGGTGAGTCATATTGAGAATAGTGAATTACAGGAAAAACTCTCCGGACTGATGAAAGATATTGAGGAACAGGGTAGCAAGATCGCAAAGCATATGGATATCCGCGATATGAAGAGATATCGGAATCTGGTAAAAGAATTCATGAATGAAGTAACTGCCAATTCACATGCATTTTCCAGAGAGAATTTCTTAGACCGCAGAGGAAGACACCGTGTATATGGAATCGTCAAAGAGGTAGATAAGTCATTAGATGATCTTGCACAGGAATTGTTAAAGGACGAGAAGGATAATCTTGCTATATTGAATAAGATAGATGACATAAGGGGAATGTTATTAGACATTTCAACATGATGTGCGGTTACTATACATAGAAAGAAGGGATAGATATGCCAAATTACAGTGATATTATCGGACATGAAGATATCGTGAAACATTTTAAGAGCAGTATTGAATTGGGAAAAGTTTCGCATGCTTATATATTGAATGGAGAGAAAGGTTCCGGTAAGAAGACATTAGCAGCTGTGGTTGCAAAGTCTTTGCAGTGTGAAGCAGGCGGGCCGGATCCATGTGGTACTTGTAAGTCCTGTCTGCAGGCGGAATCCGGTAACCAGCCGGATATTATCTGGGTGAACCATGAGAAAACGAATGTGATATCGGTAGATGAGATCCGGTCACAGATCTTAAACGATATCAGCTTAAAGCCATATAGCAGCCGGTATAAGATATACATTGTTCCGGATGCACAGTTAATGAACCAGCAGGCACAGAATGCCATTCTTAAGACATTAGAGGAACCACCGGAGTATGCGATTATTATGCTGCTTACGAACAATGTGGATAAATTTCTGCCAACAATCATCAGTCGCTGTATTGTATTGAATTTCCGTCCGGTCGAGCCATTACATATGATGGATTATCTCATGACTCAGATTGGCGTGGATAAAGAGAAGGCAAGATTCTGTACGGATTTTGCACAGGGTAATCTGGGAAAGGCAGTTCGCCTTGCAATCTCACCGGATTATAATGAGATCAAGGAAGACAGTTTACGCCTGTTACGTCGGATTCAGGACATGGATATGGAGGATGTTATCAGGGCTGTCCGCAATATGGGAAAATATAAGTTAGATATCACAGATTATATTGATATCATGACTATGTGGTTCCGGGATCTTTTGATGGTGAAGATATCTAATTCACCAAACAAACTAATCTTTAAAGATGAATTTTCCATTATGAAGAAACAGGCGAGCCATGTTTCTTATGAAGGATTAGAAGAGATATTACAAGCACTTGAGAAATTAAAGATTCGTCTTGAGGCGAATGTAAACTTTGACATAGCAATGGAGTTGATGTTGCTGACAGTGAAGGAGAACTTGAAATGATAGAAGTGATAGGAGTACGATTTCGGCAGAATGGAAAGATATATTTTTTCTCTCCGGCAGGAATTGAGTTAGAAGCGGGCGATGCCGTAATTGTAGAGACTGCTCGTGGTGTGGAATATGGGAAAGTAGTATTG
>USBM01000157.1 GCA_900552885.1 uncultured Clostridium sp.
TTCTATGAGAGAAAAATAAAAAAGTGCTTTTCCACAAAGGCTTTTGTGCAAATGGTCAAAAATGTATTTGCTATTTCATTTTTTTTGGTAATGTGGTACAATTAAGGCAATTAAATTTTATGAGAGGTTTTTGCATATGCGTATTGGTGTAGGAAGAAAGAAGATCAGAATGGGTGATCTGCTTGTGGCAGCAGGAGCAATCACGGAAGAAGAATTACAGGAAGCACTGGTCAAACAGAAAGAGAAAGGCCAGAAGTTGGGTCAGACGCTTCTCGAGGAAGGCTATATAAGTAAGGAATTGTTGATTGCAACCCTGACGCAGCAATTGGGCGTAGAGTATATCGAGCTGAAGGGATGCAAGTTTGATGATGATGTATTGAACCTTATACCGGAAGATATTGTTATGAAGTATAAGGTGTTGCCGCTTGGATATGATGAGAGCAATCCGAATGTGCTCCGGGTGGCAATGGCAGATCCGATGGACATTGTGGCTGTAGACGATCTGTCGATCGTTACCGGTGCACAGATTGAACCATTACTGGCAATGGAAGAAGATCTGACAGAGGCTATTGGTAAGTATTATGGTAATCATCAGGCAATGGAGGCTGCGGAAGCGTACCGGAAAGAACGTGAACAGGATATGCTTTCCCAGGCGGAAGAGGATGAGTATAACGCAGATATTGAGAACTCGCCGATTGTATTGCTGGTTAAGCAGATCTTAGAGGGCGGTGTCAGACAGAGAGCGTCAGATATCCATATCGAACCACTGGAGTCTTCGGTTCGTGTCCGGTATCGTATTGATGGTGTATTGAAGCAGGTTATGTCTTATGATTACTCTCTGTTATCCGGTATCTGTGCCCGTCTTAAGATCATGGGTGGCATGGATATATCCGAGAAGCGTAAGCCGCAGGATGGTCGTATCTCCATTATGGTAGACCGGAAGGAGTTTGATATCCGTGTGTCTATGCTTCCTACAGTATACGGTGAGAAGACGGTTATGCGTCTTACTTCGAAGGATGGATTGACCAGACCGAAGTCAGGACTTGGTTTCAGTCCGGAAGAAGAGAAGGTATTTGATGGAATTCTTAGTAATCCGCATGGAATCATCTTAGTAACAGGACCTACCGGTTCCGGTAAGTCTACTACGCTTTATACGGCACTTAGTGAATTGAATACAGAAGAGGTTAATATTATCACGGTTGAGGACCCGGTAGAGGCGAATATTGATGGTATCAATCAGTGTCAGGTTAATGAGAAAGCTGAGATGACATTCGCAGCAGCACTTCGTTCTATCTTACGTCAGGATCCGGATATTATCATGATCGGTGAGATTCGAGACGGTGAGACGGCAGATATTGCGGTTAAGGCCGCTATCACAGGACACTTGGTTGTATCTACATTGCATACGAATTCTGCAGCTTCTACGGTTACCCGTTTGATCGATATGGGTATTGAACCATATACGGCAGGTGATGCGTTGGTTGGTGTTATTGCACAGCGACTGGTAAGACGTCTGTGTACCTGCAAGCAGCCTAGATATGCAGAGGATCATGAGAAATCGTTGCTTGGGCTTGATCCAAACACGGAAGATGTTGTGATCTATGAGCCAAATGGATGTCCACTCTGTAACGATACCGGATTCTCCGGTCGAATCGGTGTGTATGAGATGATGACGGTAACGAGAAGCTTGCAGCAGGTTATTGCAAGGAACGCTCCGGCGAATGAGATTGAGAAACAGGCACTGAAAGAAGGTATGATGACCTTGAAGTTAAGTTGTGCAAAGCATGTATTGAATGGTATTACCTCGCTTTCTGAGATGCGTAAGATCGTATACGAAGCAGGAGATGAATATTAAAGTATAGAGAGATCGTGCTCGTAAGGCAGAATGAGAGTAAGGAGACGAAAGGGGAACAGAGATGATTGATGTAAAGGAATTATTAGCATTTTCAGTAGAACAGAAGGCTTCCGATGTACATATTGCGGTAGGTATTCCGCCGAAGCTTCGAATTAACGGTAAACTGATCGAGGTGGAATGTCCGCCATTAGAGCCGGCGGATGCGGCTGAGATGATCGGTGCGACCATGCATGAGAGACATAAGCAGATATTGAAAGAGAGAGGCGAGGTCGACTTTTCGTTCGACAGTGACGAGACCGGACGTTTCCGTGTGAATGTATTCATGGATCGCGGTAATATGGCAGCGGCTTACCGACGGGTAGAGACGGTAATTCCGAGACCGGATCAGTTAGGAATCCCACCGGAGGTTGTAGAGCTTTATAAGAGAAAGAGAGGACTGGTATTGGTAACCGGACCTACCGGTTCCGGAAAGTCTACCACACTTGCTTCTATTATCAATAAGGCGAATGAGAACCTGACAGACCATATTATTACTCTGGAGGATCCGATCGAGTATGTGCATCATCATAAGAAGTCGGTTGTGAACCAGCGGGAAGTTGGTATGGATACATTAAGTTATGGTAATGCGTTAAGAGCTGCCCTTCGTGAAGACCCGGATATTATTCTGTTAGGAGAGATGCGTGATCTTGAGACAATATCAACAGCTATTACGGCGGCTGAGACCGGACACTTAGTGTTCTCGACTTTGCATACCATCGGAGCTGCGAATACGATCGACCGTATTATCGACGTGTTCCCGACGCATCAGCAGCAGCAAACAAGAGTACAGTTGGCGATGATCTTGGAAGGTGTTATCTCACAGGCGTTGGTACCTGCAGAAGATGGAAGAGGACGAGTTGCTGCATTTGAGGTAATGTTTGGAAGTCCTGCAATTCGAAGTCTGATTCGTGAGGCTAAGACACATCAGATTCAGTCAACGATCCAGACAAGCCGTCAGATGGGTATGATCACATTGGATGATCATTTGTATGAATTGTACAGAGAAGGGGCAATCAGTCGTGAAAATGCACTAATTTATGCGCAGGATCAGGCGGCAATGAAGAAGAAGATGTAATATTATTGGCAGATTTTAATAATAATTCCTTTTTTTCTCAAAATATTATTGCAATTTTGAACAATATAGGGTATTATCATACATAAATAATAATTTGTTAATAGAATGTTCATAATTTGTTCGATTGTTGACGGAAGAGAATAGGATTCGAATATAGTATGAATGGAAGATGAATGGTGGAGGAGTTAGAATGGCACAGTTTAATTACAAGGCAGTAGACGCCAATGGTAAAGCTAAGAAGGGAACCATTGATGCAGCAGATCGTGAAAAAGCGATGGACAAACTGAAGTCAGAAGGTCTGTCGGTAACAGAGATGAAAGATGCGGGTGAATCTACTGGAAAAGGAATTAGTATCGGCAAGAAAAAAGTGAAGAGCCGCGATTTATCAATATTGTGTAAACAGATGGTGAGTATTTTGAATGCCGGTGTTACGGTGATTACGGCGTTGGAGATGCTATCGGAACAGATGGACAATAAGACGCTTAAGGATGCATTGGTAGAAGCGAAGATTTATGTAGAGAAAGGTGGAACGTTCTCGGATGCGATGCGCTTGAATCCGAATGTATTCCCACCAATTATGATTAACATGGTAGCAGCTGGTGAAGCTTCGGGTAGTATGGAGACTTCTTTTGCAAGACTGTCTACTCACTTTGAGAAAGATGATGCGTTGAAGGGCAAGATTAAAGGAGCACTTACTTATCCGATTATTGTTATGATCGTTGCGGTATTAGTTATTGTTGTGGTTATGATTGCGGTTATTCCGAACTTTGTAGAGATGTTTGCAGATATGGGAACGCAGTTGCCACTTGCAACAAGAATGATGATGGCGGGCAGTGATTTCATTCTGACAAAGTGGTACATATTGATCATTGTTATCGGTGCGATTGTATTTGGAATTAAGATGTTCAAAGCGACACCAACAGGACAATTACTTTCTGCAAAGATTGCAATTAATGCACCAATTTTCAAAGATCTGGTTATTAAGTCGAATGCATCGCGGTTTGCTAGAACATTAAGTACACTGATGGCTGCCGGTATTCCGATGCTGGATGCGATTGAACAGGTGGCGAAGATGATGGATAACAAGATCTTCCGAGATGGTCTGATGGATACGAAGGCACAGGTTGCTAAGGGTCTTCCGCTTTCAAAGCCTCTGAAAGACATGGGAGTATTCCCTACTATGTTAGTACAGATGGTTAAGATTGGTGAAGAGACTGGTAATATTGAGGATATGATGGATAAGGTTGCAGATCTCTATGAGAGAGAGGTGGATCTTGCAACGGAGTCTCTGACACAGGCAATGGAACCATTGACGATGGTGCTGATGGCGGGTATTGTTGGTATTATCGTAGCTGCTGTATACGGACCAATCCTTAGCATGTACGAAGGTATTGACAATATGTAATACATATGAGCCGTGCGTAAGAACGGCTAAGAGCAAGTTATGTAAGCTTGCTTACAATAACTTGTTGTTAGTCGTTCTTACATATGGCGATTAGCCACACCGAAACGAACGAAGTGAAGTTGAGGTGGCACGGCTAAAAATTATGCTATGTTTACGGCAACTAGCCGCATCGAGCCGAGTGGAACGAAGTCGAGATGGCATGGCGTTATTAATTTCACACGATTAAACCTGTCGACGACAACCACGACAGTTTTAATAAAATATTCATATAAGAAAAGGAGAGATAATTATGAAAAAAACAAACAAAGGTTTCTCAATGGTTGAGCTTATTATCGTTATTGCGATTATGGCTATCTTAGCAGGTGCTCTTGCACCAGCATTGATCAAGTACATTAACAAGTCTAGAATCTCTACAGATATCCAGACTGGACAGACAATTGCAACTGCTATCACAACAGCATTGTCTAATGAGGGCGCATTTGATGTGGCTCCTTCAGGAACTTCTGCATGGGCAATGCACCCATTGGCTGCTGGGGATTTAACAGGCGATAGCTTTAAGACAGAGTTTGCTTCTGCGTTAGGTGTATCTTCTGTTCCGACAGGTAAGGCTAAGAAGGATATGCAGGGTAATGCAATGGATCAGACATTCTATATTGATTTGGATGCGTCAACTAACTTGATCAAGGTTTATGTTGGTGCTGCAAATGCAACAAATGAGGTTTATCCAGACACTGGTTCTAACCTTAAATAATAACAACTTAGAGGTACATTCCCTTGTACATAGGGAATGTACCATTTAGGGTATATGAAGATATGTATTATATTTTAATAATTGTATTGACAATTAAAAGTGAAAATATTACTATAGTAAAGTGATAATGTGCAGCTGTAATGATATGCAACAGTTGCAAACATATAATTAAGGTTACAGGAGGAAATCATAATGAGTATTCGTATTGGTATTTTAGGTTATGGCAACCTTGGCAGAGGAGTAGAATGTGCAGTTAAACACAATCCGGATCTGGAGCTTGTTGCCGTATTTACACGTCGTGATCCTGCATCCGTAAAAATTCTTACAGATACAGCAAAAGTA
>USBM01000158.1 GCA_900552885.1 uncultured Clostridium sp.
TTTGGATTAAGTGCAAATTCCAAAGAAAAACAAGGTGCTTGGGAATTCCTTCGGACATTTATGACAAAGAATTTTCAAGGAAAATTAATGGATGAAGATATCTATATGCCTACAAGACAAGATTGTTATACAATGTGGAAAAGGAGAATGACCGCAACAGAACCTTATGTCGATGATCTCGGGCAGGAAATTCAACCATATACTTTAACAGGAGAAGGCGTGAATATAACGGGGATCCCTATAGAAGACATGAATACATTTGATCGTGTTATTCAGAATACAACCAAAATATATCATTGTGATTCTGCAATCCGAACTATAATCAACGAAGAAGCAGCCGGCTACTTTAATGGTCAAAGGTCAGTAGACGAAACCGCTAAGATCATCCAAAACCGGGTGACAACCTATGTCAATGAAAGCCGGTAATGTCCCCTGCATTATCCAGCACTATGCAAGAGACTGATCTCGACAGTTTCTTACACATACATTACATAGGATCACATATAGCAAATGCCCTATCCAACTCCATTCGGATAGGGCATTTTATTGTTAATAGTTGTTACATTATGTATTTTTACGTACCGCCTGCATGGTAACAACCTGTATAGCACCTAAGATACAGATGAATCCCAGAATATCTACTTTGGTGAATGTAACATCAGCAAGAAAGAAAGCAAGGATGGCACTGACAACGGGTTCTACCGTGGCGAATAGACTTGCTTTTACATTTCCTAACAGCCGGACACCAAAACCATAGATTAAGAACGGAATTAAAGTTCCGAATAAAGCGATTGCAGTAACAAGCAGGAACGATCTGGTTGTAAATTGCACGTGCGCGGCATAGCTTTTCGTAATGATGCACATCAGGATTCCGGCGAGAAGGAATCCCCAGCCGGTCACGGAGAAAATGCTATATTGGTTGTGCAGCTTCTGTGGGGATACTGTGTAGATGACAAAAGCAACCGCAGAGGAAAGTCCCCAGATCAAAGCCGCTTTGGATATACTTAATGAGTGAAGATTGCCATGAGTGGAAATCAGTACAATGCCAAGAAATGCAAACAGGATGGCAAAAATCTCCTGTACGGATGGCATTTTTTTCATATAAAATGCCGTATAGAGAAGCATTAGGATTGGATAGGTATACTGTAGTACCGTTCCGGTTGCGGCATTCGATGCGGCAATGGCTGAAAAGTAAGTGTATTGTACAGACATAACACCGGCTATGGCAAAGAACATAAGCCGCAGAATTGCTTTCTTATCTTTCCAGATGGAAAGAAGGGAGGAGTCTTTTCGGATGATGCAAAGGGCAAGAATACCGATACCGGACCCCAACATACGAATCGTGCTCACAAAACCGCTTGTAATATCGGTACTTTGAAAGAGTAGTTGACCAAGTACGCCGCTTAAGCCCCAGAGACATCCTGCAAGCAGTACAAGTGGTATTCCGATTAATTGATTCTTATGTTTGTTCATAGCTGCACCTTCTTATCTTCTAATAATATGTATGATGCAAGGGTGTAATACCGTTTGTCCTTAACATCATGCGAATTTTTGTGTCGCAAAATCTTTCGATATTGTAGCACAGTCCCTGATATCGGGCAATCGAATCTTCTAAAAACAAAAGAATATAAAGAAGATAAAAATTTTCTGACAATTTTAGCACTCACCTATTGACAGTGCTAACAAAAGATGATATTCTAGCATTGTTCAAGATAATAATGGTGGTCAGATTGGGGAATATCCCGGGAATCAGATCACATAGATAGAAAGGTGGGACTTATTATGAACGCAGAGAAATTTACGAAGAAATCATTAGAAGTAGTAGAGAATTGCGAGAAGCTTGCCTATGAATATAATAATCAGGAGATCGATCAGGAGCATATTTTATATAGCTTATTGACAGTAGAAGAAAGTCTGATTGCCAAACTGATTGAGAAGATGGACATAGATTTGGAGCAATTTTCGAAAGAAGCAGAGAAGTTAGTAGCATATCGTCCGAAAGTATCCGGTGGCAATCTGTTTACCAGTTCAGACTTCCAGAAGACATTTGTGAATGCTGAGAAAGAAGCAAAGCAGATGGGAGATGAATACATTTCTGTTGAGCATATCTTCTTAGCATTATTGAAACATCCGAACAAAGCATTGAAAGGCTTGTTTGGGGAATATGGAATTACGGAAGATCGTTTTTTGAAAGTATTAGCAGATGTAAGAGGTGGACAGCGTGTGGAGAGTGATAATCCGGAAGCAACCTATGACAGTCTGGAGAAGTATGGATATGATCTGGTTAAACGTGCAAGGGAGCAGAAGCTTGATCCGGTAATTGGCAGGGATTCTGAGATCCGGAATATTATCCGTATCCTTTCCCGTAAGACGAAGAATAACCCGGTGCTGATCGGCGAACCTGGTGTTGGTAAGACTGCAGCAGTAGAAGGCCTGGCACAGCGTATTGTCAGGGGTGATGTACCGGAAGGCTTGAAGGATAAGAAGATATTTGCTTTGGATATGGGTGCTTTAATTGCAGGTGCTAAGTATCGTGGTGAATTTGAGGAACGTCTGAAAGCAGTATTAGATGAGATCAAGAAGTCGGATGGAGAGATTATCCTATTCATTGATGAGCTGCATACGATTGTAGGTGCTGGTAAGACAGATGGAGCGCTGGATGCAGGTAATATGTTGAAGCCAATGCTTGCAAGAGGTGAATTGCATTGTATCGGTGCAACGACTCTGGATGAATACCGGAAGTATATCGAGACAGATGCTGCACTGGAACGTCGATTCCAGCCGGTTATGGTGAATGAGCCAACCGTTGAAGATACGATATCTATTCTGCGTGGTCTGAAGAACCGTTACGAGGTATATCATGGCGTTAAGATTACAGATGGTGCGATTGTGGCTGCAGCTACCCTTTCGAATCGTTATATTACAGACCGGTTCCTGCCGGATAAGGCAATCGACTTAGTCGATGAAGCATGTGCCCTGATCAAGACAGAATTGGATTCCATGCCGGTAGAACTGGATGAGATCCAGCGTCGTATGATGCAGTTGGAGATTGAAGAAGCTGCTCTTAAGAACGAGGAAGACCGGTTAAGCAAGGAACGGTTAGAGAAGTTGCAGGAAGAACTTCGGGAACTGCGTGAGAAGTTTGCTTCCATGAAAGCAGACTGGGATAATGAGAAGAAGGGCGTAGATAAGATCCGGGAACTCAAGGAAGAGATTGAACAGGTCAACAATGAGATTCAGATTGCACAGCGTGGCTACGATCTCAATAAGGCAGCAGAACTTCAGTATGGTAAGTTACCACAGTTACAGAAAGAATTGGAAGAATTAGAGGCAAAGGAAAGTGATAAAGAGAAAGCGATGGTACATGAAAGTGTATCAGAGGAAGAGATTGCTTCTATCGTATCAAAATGGACAGGAATCCCGGTTTCAAAATTGACAGAAAGTGAAAGAAATAAGACACTGCATTTGGCAGATGCCCTGCATACCCGTGTGGTAGGACAGGATGAGGCAGTGGAATTGGTATCCGATTCTATCATTCGTTCCAAAGCGGGAATCAAAGATCCAACGAAACCAATCGGTTCGTTCCTGTTCTTAGGCCCGACAGGTGTTGGTAAGACAGAACTTGCGAAGACATTAGCACAGGCTTTGTTTGATAATGAAGCCAATATGGTGCGTATTGATATGAGTGAGTATATGGAGAAACATTCTGTGGCACGTCTGATCGGAGCGCCTCCGGGATATGTTGGATATGATGAAGGTGGTCAGTTGACAGAAGCAGTCAGAAGAAAGCCATATTCGGTTGTCTTGTTTGATGAGATTGAGAAAGCACATCCGGACGTATTTAACGTACTGTTGCAGGTATTGGATGATGGTCGTATTACGGATTCTAAAGGTAAGACAGTTGACTTTAAGAATACGATCCTGATCATGACATCCAATATTGGATCTTCTTATCTGTTAGATGGCATTGGTGAGAATGGTGAGATTACAGAGGATGCGAAGAATAAGGTTATGGAAGATCTGCGTATGCATTTCCGTCCGGAATTCCTGAATCGTTTGGACGAGACGATTATGTTCAAGCCATTAACCAAGGACAACATTGGTAATATTATTGATCTGTTAGTAACGGATCTTAATAAACGATTAGCGGACAAAGAATTAACGCTTAAGATCACCGATGAAGCGAAGAATTATATTATGGATCATGGTTACGATCCAATCTATGGTGCACGTCCATTGAAGCGTTATATTCAGAAGAATGTAGATACACTTGTTGCAAAACTGATTCTTGCTGGAAATGTTGGAGCACAGGATGTTATTACAATTGATGTGAAGGACGATCAACTGATCGCATCCTAAAGTATATCACCCTTGCACAGTGTGCGTTCATTTCACTCACACTGTGCAAAGGTGAATGGCGTATTGAAAAATGGTAAACTCTGGTATATAATGGTACACGTAACAAAGAGAAAGAGGTGCTCTTATGAAGCGATGGTTACAGTGCAGAGAATATATCATATATTTGCTGCTTGCAGTCATGATCGTGACAGCAGGCGGATTGGGCTTAGACGAGAAACGTCAGGTCTTTTTTGCGTATCATCATTCAGCAGAGAGTACACTATCAAGACAGATGTTTACGGTAAGCAACGATCTGCATACATTGGAGTTACGGGATAATACATTGAATCTTTCTACGATTCGTAGTATGAAAGAGAATCGTTCAAATACAGTAGAGAGCAGTGGTCTGTTGTTGCTGCTTATCGGTGTAATATTTGCCGGCATTTATCGACTGCTGCATCAATTCTGCATGTGGTGTGCCGGGTGTGCAATAGAAGAGCGGATGCAAGTCATCCGGTTTATACACGATACGGATGGAAGAAAAAGGAATACGATCAGCCGGTGGAGGATGAACTGGTAAGACAGATCGTAACAATCGAATAATGAAACAGTCATCTTTCATTGGCTCTTTGGAGAATACATAGAATAGATCGAAAAGGAGTTATGAATTATGAGTGATATATTAGGATGGCTTGTTGTTATTATTGGTGGAGGTTTTAGTCTGATCGTATGTTTGTATATGGTAGTTTCGTTGATTGCCATGGTGGTATACAAGATCTACCGTAAGGTACGCTTTCATGCGTCTTTATATGATTAATATAAGGAGGCAGGGAAGATGGATGTATTAGTAATTATTATGGGTGTGATTGCTGTTGTTGTTGGTGTTGCCGGATTTATCAGTGAACATGGCGGTACGAATGCGGAGCAGAATAAAGATGTAACAGACAAAGCAAAATAATAACAAGTAATAATTTGCAGGGTTTTGTGTGGATAAGCAGGAAACCCTGCTATTTTACTTTATAGGTAAGCTTGCTCTGCTATTATAGTTTGTGTTTATGCAATTTAGAAAATTAAGGAAA
>USBM01000159.1 GCA_900552885.1 uncultured Clostridium sp.
CATAGTCGACGGTCATCTTTGATCATAGTTTATTTCCCCCTTTTGTTGAGTAGTTCCATTTTGAGATCATAAAGTGGCTGGGACAGATCCACATATACTTCCTGTGGATTCACCAGACGCCGGGATTCATCCCATAACAGGTTCAATTCTTTTTGACAGAAAGAACGGATGTCCATTGTCTTCGGAGATTCGTAGATGCATTGCCCTTTTTTGAAGACAGGTAAAAGAATCTCTTCTATATCATATGTCCCACTGGCAAGGGTAGAACGTTTCCAGGTATCAATTGGATGGAAGATCTCTAAGTCTTTGGAAGGATCGTAAGATTCATCTGCCAACGCAATGAGGTCGGCTTTTAATTTGCCGGTTTCCTTATCGATAATCCGGAAGACTGTTTTATTGCCCGGATTGGTAATCTTTCCGGGATTTTCTGAGATCTTGATCTTAGGAGTAAAAGCATCATTGCCCTCTTTTTTAATCGCTGCCATCTTATAGACGCCACCAAATGCCGGACAGTCTGCGGAGGTGATCAGATTTGTGCCAACACCCCATGAGGTAATGGCGGCACCCTGTGTCTTTAAGCTATCGATCAGATATTCATCCAGATCAGAAGACGCAGAGATGATTGCATCCGGGAACCCCGCAGCATCTAACATCTTCCGGGCTTTCTTGGACAGATAGGCAAGATCACCGCTGTCTAACCGGATGCCATATTTCTTAGAGTGAATACCGGCAGCTTTCATTTCGTTAAATACACGAATGGCATTTGGCACACCGGATTTCAAAGTGTCATACGTATCCACTAACAGGATGCAGGCGTCCGGGTACATGTCTGCGTAGGTGCGGAATGCTGTATATTCATCCGGAAAACTCATAATCCAACTATGCGCATGGGTTCCAAGCACGGGGATATCAAATAATTGTCCACATAATACATTGGAAGTTCCGATACAACCACCGATTACGGCAGCACGGGCACCATATGTTCCGGCATCAGGACCCTGCGCACGACGAAGACCGAATTCCATGATACCATCGCCACCGGCGGCATAGCATACACGGGATGCTTTGGTTGCGATCAGACTCTGGTGATTCAATATATTAAGGATAGCGGTTTCCACTAATTGGGCTTCCATGATCGGTGCAACTACCTTGATCAATGGTTCCTGCGGAAATACAATGCTGCCTTCCGGAATCGCATAAATATCACCTGTAAAGTGAAAACCGGCTAAATATTCTAAAAACTCTTCGGAAAAGATCGAGAGTCCTCGTAAATAATCAATGTCATCATAAGAAAAAGATAAATTCTTGACATAATCAATGATCTGTTCTAATCCTGCTGCGATAGCATATCCGCTGCCCGATGGGTTCTTGCGGTAAAAAGCGTCAAAGATTACAGTGTCATTACTCTGTTCGTTGAAATATCCCTGCATCATGGTAAGTTCATATAGATCTGTTAAAAGCGTCAAATTCTGATATGCCATAGCGGGTACCTCCTCTTTCTTAAACAATTTCATTTGATAGTGTATCATAATTGTAAGATATAGTAAATGCAGTAAATATTAAAAGTTTATGAAACCATGGATACATACAAGGAATATAGTTGTGGAGATTTTGGTTGGCAGCAATAAAAGATCCGATAAGGGAAAGCAGTTGACAAATGTGCCATTAAATGATATAAAAAACATAGTTGTGTAAAGACATAGAAGGAGACAGTACCTTTTTTCGGAACCCGTTAGAATGATTATGTATTTTAACAAGCGAGTCTGCGATGGTGAAAGGCAGATGAAAGTACGAAAGAATGGGAATATCACTCCAGAGTTGTGAACTGAACGGATATTCTAAGTAGGATTCAACGGTTGTTTCCCGTTACAGAAACCGTGTATAATGAGTGGAATAATAAGTACAGAATATTTTTTGAAAGCTGATATTTCATTTACGTACAATGTATTAGGTGGTATAGCGAATATAGCCCTTTTCGTCCTGATACGGGATGAGAAGGGCTTTATCTTTTATCAGGAGCTTTACTCTGCCTGACCGTATTCTATACAGAGAAAATGCAGAGAAAGATCTAAAGTAGTATCAAGAAAGGAAGAGATGACATGTACGAAAAAGTATCTAACAATATGAATTTCGTAGAACGCGAGCAGAAGACATTGGACTTCTGGAAAGAGAACAAGATTTTTGAGCAGTCTATCGAGGAAAAGGAAGGATGTCCGGTATATACCTTCTATGACGGTCCTCCAACAGCGAACGGTAAGCCGCATATTGGTCATGTATTAACCCGTGTTATCAAGGATATGATTCCAAGATATCAGACCATGAAGGGACATAAGATCATCCGTAAAGCCGGATGGGATACCCACGGTCTTCCGGTTGAGTTAGAGGTTGAGAAATTATTAGGTATTGATGGTAAGGAACAGATTGAAGAGTACGGATTAGATCCATTTATTACCAAGTGTAAGGAATCTGTATGGAAATACAAAGGAATGTGGGAGGAGTTCTCCGGCAAGGTTGGTTTCTGGGCAGATATGGATGATCCGTATGTAACATATCACAACGACTTTATCGAGTCTGAGTGGTGGGCACTTAAGAAGATCTGGGACAAGGACTTATTATATAAGGGATTTAAAATTGTTCCATATTGTCCTCGTTGTGGAACCCCGTTATCTTCTCACGAAGTAGCACAGGGTTACAAGGCGGTAAAGGAACGTTCTGCCATTGTTCGTTTTAAGGTAGTTGGAGAGGACGCATATTTCCTTGCATGGACGACAACACCTTGGACACTTCCATCAAATGTAGCACTTTGTGTGAATCCGAATGAGACATATTGTAAGGTAAAAGCCGCAGACGGATATACCTATTATATGGCACAGGCACTGTTAGATACCGTGCTTGGCAGGTTAGCAGACAAAGAAAATGGTACCCCGGCATATGAAGTATTAGAGACATATGTAGGTAGTGATCTTGAGAACAAGGAATATGAGCCATTATATGCATGTGCAAAAGAAGTAGCAGATAAGCAGCATAAGAAGGGCTTTTTCATTACCTGCGATACTTATGTAACGATGACAGATGGTACCGGTATTGTTCATATTGCACCTGCATTTGGTGAGGATGATGCAAATGTAGGAAGAAATTATGATCTTCCATTTGTTCAGTTTGTAGATGGTAAGGGTAACTTGACAGAGGAGACACCATTTGCCGGTATGTTTGTAAAGGATGCAGATCCGAAGGTATTGGTAGACCTTGACAGTAAGGGATTATTATTTGATGCACCGAAGTTCGAGCATGATTATCCATTCTGTTGGAGATGTGATACACCACTGATCTACTATGCAAGAGATACATGGTTTATTAAGATGACAGAAGTTCGCGACGACTTAGTTGCGAATAACAATAAAGTGAATTGGATTCCTGAGTCAATCGGTAAAGGACGTTTCGGTGACTGGCTTAAGAATGTACAAGATTGGGGACTTTCCCGTAACCGTTATTGGGGTACTCCGTTGAATATCTGGGAATGTGAATGTGGTAAGCGTCATGCAATCGGTTCTATCGCAGAACTAAAAGAAATGAGTGATAACTGCCCAGATGATATTGAATTACACCGTCCATATATTGATGCTGTTACGATCAAATGTCCGGATTGTGGTAAAGAGATGCATCGTGTACCGGAAGTAATTGACTGCTGGTTCGATTCCGGTTCTATGCCATTTGCACAGTGGCATTATCCATTTGAAAATGAAGACATCTTCAAGGAGAATTTCCCGGCTGACTTCATTTCCGAGGCGGTTGACCAGACGAGAGGATGGTTCTATTCTTTGATGGCGATCTCAACATTGATCTTTAATGAGGCACCTTATAAGAACGTTATTGTGTTAGGACATGTCCAGGATAAAGACGGACAGAAGATGAGTAAGTCTAAGGGTAATGCAGTAGATCCAATGGATGCACTTAACAAATATGGTGCAGATGCGATCCGTTGGTATTTCTATACGAACTCTGCTCCATGGCTGCCAAATCGTTTCCATGAGGATGCAGTAATGGAAGGACAGCGCAAGTTCATGGGTACTTTGTGGAATACTTATGCATTCTATGTATTGTATGCAAATATTGATAACTTTGATCCAACACAGTATAGCTTGGAATATGATAAGCTTGCTGTTATGGATAAATGGTTACTTTCTAAGTTGAACACAGCTGTTAAGACGGTAGACGAGAACCTTGGCAATTACAGAATCCCGGAGGCTGCCAGAGCATTATCCGAGTTTGTGGATGATATGAGTAACTGGTATGTGCGTCGTTCCCGTGAGCGATTCTGGGCAAAAGGAATGGAGCAGGATAAGATCAATGCTTATATGACGTTATATACCGCATTGGTAACGATCTGTAAGGCGTCTGCACCAATGATTCCGTTTATGACAGAGGATATTTACCAGAATTTAGTAAGAAGCGTGGATAAGAATGCTCCACAAAGTATTCATCTTTGTGACTTCCCTGTGGTGGACGAGAAGATGATCGATACAGAGTTAGAAAATGATATGGATGAGGTTCTTAAGATCGTTGTACTTGGACGTGCAGCAAGAAATAGTGCCAATATCAAGAATCGTCAGCCGATCGGTAACATGTATGTAAAGGCAAATAAGGCACTCTCTGAGTTTTATAAAGAAATCATAGAGGATGAGCTGAATGTGAAGGCAGTTACCTTCAAAGATGATGTCTCTGAATTCAGTGATTATGTATTTAAGCCACAGTTAAAGACAGTAGGACCGAAGTATGGTAAGCATCTGAATGCAATCCGTGAGTACCTGTCTAATGTCAACGGCAGAGAGGCAATGAACACATTGAAGACTGAGGGCGCATTGAAGTTTGAAGCAGATGGAACGGAAGTAAGTCTTGCAGAAGAAGATCTGTTGATCGAGACTGCAAAGTCAGACGATTACGTAACCGAAGCCGATGCTGTTGTTACGGTTGTCTTAGATATTCAGTTGACAGAGGAACTGTTAGAGGAAGGTTTCGTTCGTGAGATTATCTCTAAGGTTCAGACGATGCGTAAGGAAGCTGGATTTGAAGTGATGGATAAGATCACAATCTATGTTGCCAATAATGATAAAGTAACAGAGATCATGAAGCGTAATGAGGAGACTATCTTCCATGATGTACTTGCAACAGCCGTTCAGTATGGCGAAGTGAAAGGTTATACTAAGAATTGGAACATCAATGGAGAGAAGGTAGACCTTGGCGTCGAGAAGAACTGATCTTCCTTGCACAGCGTAAGTGAAAACGGACGCGCATGTCAGGAGTGTATGAACCCGCCTTTTGGGTGGTGTCATGTTGCCGCAGGCACATAGCACAAGGCATACCTTCGAACTAAGCTTGCAAGCAAGCTAAGGTCTCAGGCATCGCATTACGACTC
>USBM01000160.1 GCA_900552885.1 uncultured Clostridium sp.
ACAGGCGGGAGGTAATCTGAATCCGATCATCCGGATGTTTTTGAATTTTGGTTTTGTCGACACCATGTTTACGGGAGAGGATAATGCGGCTTCTCTCTATGAATTGGTATCACATTTGGATGTATGTGCATCCGAACATGTATATACAATATATCGGTGGCTGCACTGTGTATATGATGGCAGTAAGCCGACTTCTAAGAATGAGCTGGATATGGATTATGCGGAGTATTTAACAGATCAGAAAAAGAACGGTAATCTGACCGCAGAACAGGTGAAAGCAGAATTGGAAAATGCAGAAAAACGTGTGGAATTTGAGATTCACAACATGTTTACAACAGTGAATAAGATTACATATGGCAGGGTGACAACATTTTGTCCGGTGCTTTGCGAGAAGGATCTGATCTATTCGTTAGAAAAGATGTTGGTGACAGCGGAGAAGATTGAGAATGCTATGAATGAGATCCGTAAGATTGATTATTCTGTCTTTTATCGGGAGGTTATGTTTTCAGATCCGGAGAAGGGAATTAACTGTGAGAAGATCATGCAGGAAGTCTTGCCGGATGTGATCCTGATGCCAAATGCCGGAACGCGGGGAATCATGTGGCAGGAGACATCAAGCAAACGCAGTAATACACCGGGCAGATTCATGTTCCCGATGTTTACAACTGCTGAATTGCGGGATCTTGTAATAGCGGTTGTAGGTTCTTTCCGTTGGGAGATCTGCCGGAAAGTACAGGGAATCCATTGGAATGATGTACGCGAGAAGTCATTGACGGCAGAATATTGTACATATATGCAGTTTTATAAGAAGAATCGTGAATTGTCTGCGGATGCCAAAGAGAAAGTGAAGAGTATGCTGACGCGGGCGAAGAATAATTACCGGGAAGTGTTTGTGAGAGATTATATGAACTGGATCTTGTTTGAAGCGAAAGGAAGTTTCCGCCTGAATAAAGTAGCAAGAGATATTTTGGTACGATATTGTCCGTTTGCCAAGTCAATTCGTACTGAACTTATGGCGAATCCAATTTATCAAAGTTCGATGAACCGGTTTGAAGCTGAGAATAACCAGAAACTGCAGAAATGTCAGATGGTATATAGCAAGTATGAGAAAGAGGGCGGTGTGATCACACCGGAATTGAAAGAAAATCTTCTATTTTATCAGATGTAGAATGTGGAGGACACAGATATGTTGAGCGTATCGGAATGTGAATTATTAGAACAAGTGTTACAGCAATTGCCGGAGAAAGTAGTGCTGAGTAATTTAAAGGACAAGACTTATAGATATAAGAAGACTGTGATTCGCAAGATGATCATACGGAAACAACCGGTGTATCAGGTGGAACGCTTTACAGAAAAACAGGTGTTTCATGAGAATATACCACTTCCGGATCTTGAGAAAACCGTGTTGCAATGGTTCCCGGATGTGTACGGACAGATGAATGTGTTTGGACAAGAGGGACAGAGTGACTTCAGGGTAACAAAGAAAGGGAAATTGTTATCCAATCACATGGCGGCATCAAGATTAGAGAGGAAGGACAATACGGCTGATGGTTCACATGCCGTGATCCGACCAGAAGGGGAATTGCTAGAGCATAACCGGAAGAAACATTATCTGTTAGAAGAGGGACAGGTGATTCCTCCGCTTGTGGATCTCGGCATTTTTACAAAGGATGGAAAGATTGTCCGCAGTATGTATGATAAATACAAACAGATCAATCGATTTTTGGAGATGGTAGAAGATGTGGTGAAGGATTATCCGAATCGGGAGCATATGCATATCATTGATTTTGGATGTGGCAAATCTTACCTTACATTTATTCTGTATTATTATCTGACCGAATTGAAAGGATATCAGGTGCATATGACGGGGTTAGACCTCAAGGAGGATGTGATCCGGACATGCAATAAGACGGCGAAGAAATATCAATATGAGAATCTGCATTTTGAATTGGGAGATATCAATGGATACCGGACAACCGAACCGGTCGATATGGTAGTGACGCTGCATGCCTGTGATACGGCTACAGATTATGCGCTTTATAATGCAATTCAATGGAATGCCGGAATCATTTTATCAGTGCCATGCTGTCAGAAAGAGATTAACCGGCAGATAACCAGCGACGATCTGTCTATCCTTACCAGATATGGCATTGTGAAGGAGAGAATGTCTGCACTGATTACAGATGCGGTTCGTGCCAATGTGTTAGAATATTGTGGATATAAGACGCAGCTTTTGGAGTTCGTCGATTTTGCAAGTTCACCAAAGAATATATTGATCCGTGCAGTGAAGAGAAACGGGTCAGAAGCAAGACGGGAGAAAGCCCGTCAGGAGATTGAGAAGGTACTGCGGGAATTCCGGATTCAGCAGACTCTGGCAACCATGATTCTGAAGGGAGAGAGTAGGGAGTATGATTAGAAAAGGAATGGATGGAGAACGGGTCGGATGAACTTACGAAGAAGTGTATGGAAAAAGATAGGAATACTATGTTATGTCGTGATGGTGATTGTGGTGTTATCGCCGATTCCTGTATTTGCAAGAAATAAGATTTCTGTTTCGGTAGATGCAAAAAGGGCGATCATCATGGATATGGAGACAGAAGAGGTACTTTATGGTAAACATATCCGGGAAAAGTGTGAGAATGCCAGTACGACCAAGTTGCTGACTGCTATTACGGCAGTGGAGAAGACTTCTCTCAAGAAGAAGGTGCGGATTTCTGGTAATGTGATACGGACGGAACCGACCTGCTACCGGTTCCGGCAGGGAGATACTTATTATATGAAGGAACTGCTTCATGCTATGTTGATCATGTCAGCCAATGATGCGGCGGTGGCGGTGGCAGAAGGCAGTAGCGGGAGTGTGAACCGTTTTTTGAAACAGGCAAATGCCAAGGCAAAGAAGATGGGCTGTAAGGATACACATTTTGCTACGGTAAATGGACTGCACACAGATCAGAAGCATTATACAACGGCATATGACATGGCAAAGATCACAAAGTATGCATACAGTATTCCACAGCTTCGCAACATAATGAAGAAATCCGGTTATACAGTAAAGAGTACTACGGGAAGAAAGAAAAAGGTGGAATCGACCAATGTTCTTTTGAAAAGTAAAAAATTCTATTGCGTTGGAAAGACGGGAACCGGTAGTGTTGCCAGATATTGTTTTGCGGGTGTGTATACTTATAGGAAACATCCGTATGTATTAGTTGTGTTTGGCTGCTCCAAAGAGGAGAACCGGTGGAAGGATATCAAACATATGATCAATGCCTGCCGGAAGTATCAGGATCAGGCAGAACAGACACTAATACAGTGATTTAAGATTGTACAGATAAAAATACAATTTTTTTTGTGAATTCCACAAAAAACACTTGCATTCGCGGAAAACATAGAGTATACTAGCACTTGCTGTGACATTGATAGCGTAGAAGCGTGAGGTTGCTACCTAATATGGTAGGTTTTCCGTGGAGCGAATGTCAAGTTAAGAAACTGACGACAAGTCACTGTACGAATAACGATCCTTGAATGGAGATGACGTGTGAAAGTTATGTTCTTAATGCTTCAAAACATGACACACACGGGAGAGTGTACAGTCACCGCTTGTCGTACCTATCAAATAAGTGCGAAAAGGAGGCGGCTTTTTTTATGGCAAACCAAGTAATGAGAATTACACTTAAGGCGTATGATCACAAATTAATCGATCAGGCTGCAGCAAACATTATTGATACTGTTAAGAAGACAGGTGCAAAGGTTTCTGGTCCTGTACCAATGCCTACTAAGATTGAGAGAGTTACAATTCTTAGAGCAGTTCATAAGTACAAAGATTCCAGAGAGCAGTTCGAGCAGAGAACTCACAAGAGATTGATCGACGTGATTGCACCAACTCAGAAGACAATCGATGCATTACAGAAGTTAGATGAAGATAATGTATATGTTGGTTTCTATGCTTCAAGAACATTTAAGATGACAGCCAGTGATATCAAACTTACAATAGTTGATCCTAAGGATGATGCACCGGCAGAGGAAAGACCTGTTACTTATGTAACACCTAATTATCAGATTCTTTCATCAACAGCAGCTAATAATGAAGCTTATACATTAAAGTATAAGGGTAATGCCGATGGACACCTTGTAATTACAGATAAGGATGACAATAAGATAGCTGATACAGATGTTAAGGCAGGTACTAAGTATACATTTGATACTAAGTTAGCACTTGGTAACAATGATTATAAAGTTGAGATGACACCTGATGCTGATTACCAGCCATCAGAATTTGAGAAGTTATCTTCATATGATAAAGTAACATTTACACATACAGTATCATATGAGAAGTTTGATACAGATGATATCTATGTAACACCTGATGCATCTGCAACAGGTAAGGGTACTAAGGATAGTCCTGTAAGTATCTATACAGCAGTTAATTATGCACAGCCTGGACAGAATATTATTCTTGCAGGTGGTACATATAACTTAAAGTCAACATTAACAATCCAGCCGGGTGTTAATGGTACAGAAGACAAGAATATTACAATGAAGGCAGAGGATTCTTCTAACAGACCTGTTCTTGATTTTGGAAAGAACTGTGAAGGTCTTGTATTGGCAGGAAGCTACTGGACATGTAAGGATTTTGATGTTACTAATTCAGCTAATGGCAAGGATGGTATAAGACTTAGCGGAAGTTATTGTACAATGGATAACCTTCAGATGTATAAGAATGGTAACACAGGTCTTCAGATAAGCAGATATATGTCTACAGATACTAAGGAAGACTGGCCATCATATAACCATGTATTAAATTGTACATCACATAACAATGCAGATGCAGGTTATGAGGATGCTGATGGTTTTGCAGCAAAGCTTACAATTGGTGATGGCAATGTATTTGAGGGTTGTATAGCTCATAATAATGCCGATGACGGATGGGATTTATTTGCTAAGGCAGAGACAGGACCTATTGGTTCAGTTACAATTAAGAATAGTGTAGCATATGCTAACGGATATCTTGAAGATGGAACAGATGCCGGTAACGGTAATGGTTTCAAGATGGGTGGTTCAAGTATTACAGGATATCATAAGCTTATTAATTCAGTAGCATTTGATAATAAGTCAAAGGGTATCGACAGTAACAGTTGTCCTGATATTCAGGTATCAAGCAATACAACGTTTAACAATGAGGGTTCTAATATAGCATTATATACTAATGATGCAGCTAATACAGACTTTAGTGCATCAGGTATTCTTTCTTACAGAACACAGCATACAGATGTTAATGAGACATTTAAGCTTAAGGGAACACAGGATACTTCAAAGGTATATCAGGCTAATGATTATTATTGGAACTATGATGGAGAGACA
>USBM01000161.1 GCA_900552885.1 uncultured Clostridium sp.
ACAGGTTTATATGGTGGAATATTTACATGAGCCATGTAATCATGATCTTTTGAATAAGGTTCTGGATAATTACCTTTATTATAAGCGGTGAGAAGATTAGTATGGATATTTTAGAACAGAGTATGCAGGAAGAATGCTGGAACACATTCTTACAATATAAGATAGAACGGCAGCATTTATCGGCGAAGGAAGAGAAACAGTTACGGGAATTCTTAGAGAAAAAGACATATATAGAGTGGGGCAAGCGGCTGATGGACGAGACGTATGTGTTGCCTTTGCCGGTTCGCAGGGAGATCAATAAGGGTGGTTCTGCGAAGAAACGAGTGGTATATTCTTATCCTTATGAGCTGAATCAGATGTTAAAATTTGTTGCGTATGCATTGTATCGGTATGATGCGATATTTGCGGATAATTGTTATGCGTTTCGCAGGGAATATGGGGTGAAGGATGCGATTTGGCGGATTCGTAGAACAAAAGGAATTGCAGACAAATATTGCCTGAAGGTAGATGTACACAATTATTTTAACTCCATTGATGCAGACATTCTGCTGGAGAAATTATCTTTCTTACAGGAGCAGGATGGCCGGTTGTATGGCGTGTTGAAGCAGCTGCTGACTGCGGACGCGGCACTTGTGATCGACGAACAGGGGAAGAATCACAAAGATAGGGGAAATGAGAACGCATCGGCAGAATGTGCAGTCATCCGTGAGGAAGAAGACAACGATCATTGCAGGAAAGAGGAGATGGAATCCGGCAAGGTGATACGGGAGAAACGTGGAGCGATGGCGGGAACACCGGTTTCCCCGTTCTTTGCCAATGTGTATTTGAAGGATGTGGATGCGTGGTTTGCCGATGAGGGGATTCTTTACTTTCGTTATTCGGATGATATTCTTATTTTTGCAGATACATTAGGGAAATTGCAGTCTTATCAGGAAGTATTGTATTCAAAGCTGTCAGATCTTCGTCTGGAATTGAATCCGGATAAAGTGAAGATCAGCAGACCTGGTGAAATGTGGGAATTTTTAGGATTCTGTTACCGGGATAGAAAAGTAGATCTGTCGGAGAATACGATCCGCAAGATGCAGCATAAGATCAAGCGAAAGGCAGAGTCTTTGCGCCGATGGCAGCGAAAGAAGGGGGTGTCCGGCGATAAGGCGGCAAAGGGATTTATCAAAGCGATGAATTATAAGTTCTTTGCGAAAGAGGATGGTACGGAATTTACCTGGTCTCGGTGGTTCTTTCCGAATCTCACAACTGATCAGGGATTGAAGATTGTGGATGCTTATATGCAGCAATATATCCGGTATTGTGTCACAGGAAGACACTATAAGGGCAACTACCGGATTACATACGAACAGATGAAGGAGTGGGGATATCGCAGTTTGGTTGCGGAGTATTATTCTTATAAGAAGCAGAGGATGATGCAGCCGGACAATTTGGTCACAGAAGAAAATAAGAGCAATAAATGATAGAAAATTTGAAGGAAAAGAACCGCAAACTATTGAAAATGCTCAATTCATACAAAATTAGTGTGAAAAGTATGAAATAATGCTTGCAATATAAAACACTGCTTGATATAATGAACGCATAAGCACGAATGCAACTTTTGAAGTCAAGCATGAGCAGCTTGCGGGTCAATGATTGACAAAAAAGTTATATGAGTGCAATACATCATATATGAGCAGAAAGGCTGATAAGCTTTATATTAAGTGGGAAAGAAGAACAGTATGAATAAGAAGTTTATTCCGTATTTGTTATCTATGGCTAAGGTTGGCTGTATCGGTTTCGGTGGAGGAAGCATTTTAATTCCTGTCATTGAAGACGAGGTGGTAACAAAGGCGAAGATCGACACAAAAGAACAATATGAAAAGGATGTAATCGTTGCCAGCATTACACCGGGAGCTCTTCCGGTTGAGATATCGGCATCGTTTGGACGAAGGAATTTCGGAATCCTTGGAATGGTGTTAGGAGCATTGTGCATGGCATTACCGGGAGCCCTTGCAACGGTGTTGTTGCTTAGTGCGTTTTCTATGGTGCAGGATAGTGTGCTTCGGGTGATCGAATGTCTGACGATCGGTGTGGCAGCATTTATTATTCTGCTGTTAACCAGATACATCTATTCTGTACATAAGCGGCGTGCGGAAAAGGGACGTAACCAGATGATCAAATCGATCGGTGTTATGATTGCTGTATTTATCCTGGTTGGTGGTAAGAATGTGTATCGGATTCTGGGACTTAGCGGAACTCCGGTCTTTGCAGTTTCTACCGTGCAGTTGCTGGCATTGGTATTCTTCTTTGTGTTCTATACGAGGGGGGAATATACACCAAAGCACCTGATTGTGAGCGGTATATTGGGGCTTTTGTTCCTGCTTGGCAATGGTAAAGGACAGCATTTGATCTCTGCTACGGCACTTAATGTTGTGAAGATCGTGATGATCGTGTTGTCGATCTATGGTCTGATTATCAGTATGCGTAAAACGAAGTACGATTTCAAGATTGATAAAGGCTCGTTACTCAAGGATCTGGTAGTATGGATCGGTATTATTACCGTTGTGGCAGTTATCACGGGGCTTTTTTATCCGGATGTGGTATCATTTATTCTGCGAGGCGGACTGTCCGTTCTGATGTCGTTTGGCGGTGGGGATGCCTATCTGACGATTGCAGACGGTATCTTTATTGAAAGTGGAATGGTTACGCAGCAGCAGTTCTACGGACAGTTGGTATCCGTTGTGAATATCCTTCCGGGATCGATTCTTTGTAAGACACTTTCCGGTATTGGTTACTTTGTGGGGCAGAATGTAGGCGGTTCCATGGGGGCATCCCTGCTGTTTGCATTGCTTGGATTTGTGATCAGTATGGCAGTATCATGCGGTTTCTTTAGTATTGTGTATTATCTGTATGATGCATTTATTCATCTGAACATCTTCCAGACAATCAGCCATTGGATCGCACCTGTTATTGCAGGACTTTTGATTAACATTATGATGTCTTTGTGCAGCCAGTGCATGAATCTCGGGGAGGGACTTGGTGTGTCAGGCGTATCTGTTCTCGTTGCATTGCTTGTCGGCTATGCAGCAGATTTCTTCCTGACCTGGAAGTTCCGGTTGAATTCTATGATGATATTGGTGCTGAATCTTGCAGTAACACTTGGGGTGTATTTCCTCGTTCTGATATAAAAATTACCGTTGCACAGCGCAAGTGACGGACGCACATGTGTTAGGTTGTGCCTATCGCCACGCCCGAAGCCGCATCAGGCGTTAATAGGCTCCGGAACTTTGTAGCACAGTTTACAGAGGAAAACGAGTTTCTGGAAAAGCAATTGTGAAATAAATTACATAATTTTCCTGTTTTCGTACACATTGATTACATGTGCTTCTTATAACATATAACATGTCGACAGAAGATAGCATGTGAATGGGAATTGTGTAAGAACCCGGTGACAATATTCAGGGATAGAGCAAAGAAAAGGGTAAGTGAATAGGGTGTAATAACAACTGGTGCATTTTGATAATTAGAAGAAATGCACCAGTTGTTTTCTTCGGCTATGTCGGACAGTTTGGTAGGAAGTATTGTATCGATTGTTAGTGCAGTTACTCCGAAGATGGATGAGTAGTATGTAGAAGATAGCAACGTATAGAAGGTGGTATGAGGTGGATATTCAATCTGCATTGTACCGCCCTTTGTGCGTATATGGGATAAATGTATCCATTACAGGATGGAAGATAGTCAGTCTGATCGTAGTGAGAATTGGTAAAAATAGTCTTAGACGAAGCTGTAATTATATGGTAAAATGATAAAAATAAGCGTTGTAGTAAGGAGGTTATCTAGTATGTTGCATAGGAAAGATCGCTCGGGTATTGCACGTTCAAATACGGGAAGTGTAATTACATATGCGGTATTGGTAGCAATATTGGAGATTTGTTGTATGATGTTCCCGCTAATTTTAAAAAACAGCGGATATTTCCTCCGATAAGTACGCCCTTCATTTCTTCGCCACGTACAAATTCGTAATCTATATCGTATAAATCATCGCTTTCTCCGCTTAACACCATTTCAAGGTCTGCTTTCTGCCTTTCCCCATATCCGGTAATAATATTTCTTATCTGGTACAGGTATGTGCAGATTCCCGTCTTGCAATATATGGCATTAAGAAGGGTGGTAAGATCACTGTATCCGAAAACCGGTTTACCATTCTCTTCTAACATATCGTAATCAACATAATCAAGAATTTCATTAGCGGAATCGCCTCCGGATATATCAAAAACAACTTTAATTTCCGGATTCCGGACCATTTCATTAAAAACATCTGCCCTGTCTCTGCTGCTAAGTGTTCTGTTTTCCTTAGTACAGTATATATTACCAATTACCGCCTTATAGCCCATATCATACAGGCTGTTTTCAACCTCATCGATTACCTCATGATTATCATTTGGAAATCCATCAGAGCAGGCCACAAGCCCCACCGAATCTCCTTTATCCAACATTTTAAATCTCCTTTGCTTTTACAAATTTATATTAAAAAAAGGTCATGTCATAAACACGACCTCATTAATAGTGCAGTCGGCGGGACTTGAACCCGCACCCAAGCAATATGGACTAGATCCTTAGTCTAGCGCGTATGCCAATTCCGCCACGTCTGCTTAAATGTGTCGCCAATCACCAGCGACGTATTGTATATTATCATATCAGGAATATAATTGCAAGTATTTTTTAAAATTTATTTTTACCAAAAAGATTGACATTAAAATTAAGCAATGCTAAAATAATATAGTTGTTTGCAGTCGTGGCGGAATTGGCATACGCGCATGATTCAGGTTCATGTCCGGGTTTCCGGGTGTGGGTTCAAGTCCCATCGACTGCACTGATAATTTTTGGCTCATGTACATACATGGGTCTTTTTTGTTGAAAGGATATTATGGAAGCTTATTACGAAAAAATGCTGGCATTAGCTGAAACAATCGCCGTTAATGCTCATAAAAGTCAGTTGGATAAGGGCGGGCATCCTTATATCAATCATCCCCGTTTTGTATCTGCACACTGTACTTCTCCTGAATCCAGGATTGTAGGGATGCTTCATGATGTAGTGGAGGACACTGATGTAACTCTTGATGCACTCAGAGAATATGGCTTTAACGAAGATATTCTTATGGCACTTGACCTTGTAACAAAGAAAAAAGGTCCTGATTATGACGAAGATCTCTATTATGAAAAAATAAAAACAAATTCCATCGCAAGAGAAGTCAAACTTGCCGATTTAAAGCACAATTCGGATATATCAAGAATTCCACATCCCACCAAAAAGGATATACAGAAAAT
>USBM01000162.1 GCA_900552885.1 uncultured Clostridium sp.
AAGGGGATTTAGATTATATGAATTAGGAAAAATGAGGGTGAATAAAGTGTATGAACTAGGTTGTTTTGAGAAGCGGATTTATTTGGAATATGTAGAATAAAATGAAATAAATATCAAGGCAGTTTTGATAAAGGGTAAATTAGAATAATTCATTGATTCAATAAATTGCCAAACAAAGAAGAAAAGGAAGGAATTTATATGAGGGATTTTGGAGCAGTTAAGGTGATTTGTCGTGTTATTACATTGATAGAGTTTATTGCATTTATGTTTGCAGCATATATGATACCGGAATTCATGGATCAGGAGATTCTTGTAGATGTGAAGGAACAGACAAGATATATACTGGTTGGATTGGGAATTGCGTTGGTTGTTATGATGATCGTTTCCCTGATCATAAAATATACAATGAAAGATGCGTCAAAAGTGACACCATACCGAATCGTGGATGTAATAACCAGACTGGTATTCACAATGCCTGCGGGACTTGTGATTATGTATTATTTGGAAGATGAAAAAGGATACGAAGATCTGATATGTGCAATTGTCGGCACCTGTATATTCATTGTAATGAATGCCACATTGAAATTTACATTACAGGAGACAATGAGCGTATCTTTTATGCGCTCGGACAGTCTGTAATATTTTTCACTTGCATTTTTATTAGATTCATGTATTATATTATTATCAGGTTGTGCGACTGACGGAAGCTGGGAGAACCCAGGGGAAACACAACACGAAGAATTGCCGACCGTCTGGGCACCGTTTTGGGGTACCAGGCGGTTATTTTTATGGTTTATTTCCAAGGGATAGTGTCTCATGGAAGAAGATTTGATCTAGCATAAGGAGGTAGTTATGAAACAACAGTCATTAGCAGCAGAATTAAGTGCAACATCCTATCCGGGAAGAGGAATTGTGATCGGTAAGACACCGGATGGAACTCATGCAGCAATCGCATATTTTATCATGGGTAGAAGCGAGAACAGCCGTAATCGTATCTTTGTGGAGGATGGAGAAGGCATCCGTACACAGGCATTTGATCCTTCTAAGTTAGAAGATCCAAGCCTGATCATCTATGCACCGGTTCGCGTACTTGGCAATAAGACAATTGTAACGAATGGTGACCAGACCGATACGATCTATGATCTGATGGATAAGCAGTATACCTTTGAGCAGGCACTTCGTACCAGAGAGTTTGAGCCGGATGCACCAAATTATACGCCTAGAATTTCCGGAATTCTTCATTTTGACAAGGGAGCATTTAATTATGCAATGTCAATCTTGAAGAGCAATAACGGTAATCCGGATGCATGCAATCGTTATACATTTGCATATGAGAACCCGGTCAATGGAGAGGGACATTTTATCCATACTTACATGGGTGACGGTAATCCATTACCAAGCTTCGAGGGAGAGCCGACTTTGATTGATATTCCAAATGATATGAATGAATTTGCAGATCTTGTATGGAATAATCTGAATGAAGACAACAAAGTATCCCTGTTTATCCGTTATATCAATATTGCAGACGGAACCTGTGAGACAAAGATCATTAACAAGAATAAATAATATACATTAACTAACGATATGTCAAAAATATAGAAAAGTCAAAATTGTGAATTAGCAAGATGTCAACTATTATAATAACATATATTATCTATATATTTTGACACATATTTTAAGGAGGAAAATACAACTATGAACGAGATCCAGTTAAAATACGGCTGTAACCCAAACCAGAAGCCATCCAGAGTATTTATGAAGAACGGAGCAGACTTACCGATCAAGATTCTTTGTGGCAAGCCGGGCTATATCAACTTATTAGATGCATTTAACGGCTGGCAGTTAGTGAAGGAATTGAAGAAAGCAACCGGTCTTCCTGCAGCAACATCCTTTAAGCATGTATCTCCAGCAGGTGCGGCAGTTGGACTTCCACTTACTGAGGTAGAGAGAAAGATCTACTGGGTAGATGATATGGGAGAGTTATCTCCACTTGCAAATGCGTATGCCAGAGCAAGAGGTGCAGACAGAATGTCATCTTTTGGTGATTTCATTTCGTTGTCAGACGTGTGTGATGTATCGACAGCAAAGTTAATTAAGCGTGAGGTTTCTGATGGTGTGATCGCACCGGGATATGAGCCGGAAGCATTAGAGCTTTTGAAGGCAAAGAAGAAAGGTAATTACTGTGTTATCGAGATTGATCCGGAATATGTTCCGGCTCCAATTGAGCAGAAGGATGTATTTGGTGTAACCTTTGAGCAAGGTAGAAATGAGCTTGTGATCAATGATGAATTATTCGCTAATGTAGTAACCGAGAACAAAGAGATTCCGGAGCAGGCTAAGATTGATCTTGCCATTGCTATGATCACTTTGAAATATACACAGTCTAATTCCGTATGTTATACGAAGGGTGGACAGGCAATCGGTATTGGTGCTGGTCAGCAGTCAAGAATTCATTGTACAAGACTTGCTGGACAGAAGGCAGATAACTGGTTCTTGCGTCAGAATCCAAAGGTGTTAAATCTTCCATTTAAGGATGGTATCGGACGTGCAGACCGTGACAATACGATTGATGTATATATGAGCGATGATTATATGGATGTATTAGCCGATGGCACTTGGGAGAACTTTTTCACCGAGAAACCGGAGGTATTTACAAGAGAAGAGAAGCGTGCATGGCTTGACCAGATGACGGATGTAGCACTTGGCTCTGATGCATTCTTCCCATTTGGTGATAATATTGAGCGTGCTCATAAGAGTGGTGTGAAGTATATTGCACAGCCGGGTGGTTCCATCCGTGATGACAATGTTATTGATACTTGTAACAAATATGGAATGGCAATGTGCTTTACCGGCATTCGTCTGTTCCATCACTAAGATTGTATGAACAAGAAGATACGTAATGTTTGTCTGATCGTAATTGCTCTGCTTGTGTTCTTTGTTGTGATTCCGTTTTTTAACCGTGGTCAAAATGAGGACTCTGAGGCGGTCATTTATCCGCTCTATGATACGAAGTATGAGGATACGATCGGGGACACGAATCATGTTGCATTGTTTGATGAGAAGTTGGAGTTTCCGATGCCGATGAAAGATCTGCCGGATGCATTTCATATAGAGAAACGATATTATGACGATATGACCGATGGCATTGAAGCGGGAGATTCCTTCCAATGTGAATTACTGAATGCATCGGATGAACCGGTTGCTTATATCAAGGTGACGAATCAGAAGAAGAACACGGTAACATCGCCAGATGATATGGTGATCACATATATGGTAGCTTCGTCATTTAAGGCAGATGACAAACAATATGCCGTTCCGTTTGTGATTCAAAAAGGCATTGGTATTGGATCTTCCGCAGCGGAAGTGAAAGCGGTATTCCCGGATGCGGATATACCGGATAATGATGATTACAGTGTCGTTAATGTGGACTCCGGTATAATGAAGATCACGTTGGAATTCGTAGATCAGACAGTCTACAAAATGTCCGTAAGTAGTTATTGACAAACAGTTCATTCTTGATTATACTGTACCTATTCGCGGCGTTGATAAGAACAAGTAGTAAGAAGCAAACCCATACAGAGAGCTGCCGGCTGGTGAGAGGCGCATGGAAGACTTGTTATGAATACCTCTTTGAGCCTCATACCGAATGGAGTATTCCTAGTAGGCTATGACGATTGATGTACGTTATAACATCGGGTATTTCCTGTAAGCAGTTACAGATGATACCTGCTAAGGCAGCAGATGCGAGTCTGTTGTGAATTTAGGTGGTAACACGGGTATATATGCTCGTCCTATACGAAGAATCGGTAGGACGGGCTTTTTTGTATTATAGGAAAGTTCGTCCTGGAAAGCAGGAACGCTCCGCTAAGGATGTGTACCTTGCGGATAAGAAAGAGAGGATGAAAAGATGACAATTTATGATGAATTAGTCGCAAGAGGGCTCATCGCTCAGGTAACAGATGAGGAAGAGATTAAGGAATTAATTAACAATGGTAAGGCAACCTTCTATATTGGATTTGATCCAACCGCAGACAGCCTGCATGTAGGACACTTCATGGCACTTTGTCTGATGAAGCGTTTGCAGATGGCAGGAAATAAGCCAATCGCATTGATCGGTGGCGGTACTGCCATGATCGGTGATCCATCTGGACGTAGTGATATGCGTCAGATGATGACAAAAGAGACGATTGAGCATAACTGCGAGTGCTTCAAGAAGCAGATGAGTAAATTTATTGATTTCTCTGAAGGCAAAGCCTTGATGGTTAACAATGCAGACTGGTTATTAGATCTGAATTATGTGGATGTATTACGTGAGGTTGGAGCTCATTTCTCTGTAAACAGAATGCTTTCGCATGAGTGTTACAAACAGCGTATGGAGCGTGGACTTACATTTTTGGAGTTTAACTACATGATCATGCAGAGTTATGATTTCTTTGAGCTATTCCAGAAATATGGCTGTAACATGCAGTTTGGTGGTGACGATCAGTGGGCTAATATGCTTGGTGGTACAGAGTTGATCCGTCGTAAACTTGGTAAGAACGCATGTGCCATGACCATTACCTTATTGCTCAATTCAGAGGGTAAGAAGATGGGTAAGACACAGTCCGGTGCGGTATGGCTTGATCCGAATAAGACTTCTCCATTTGACTTCTATCAGTACTGGAGAAATGTAGCCGATGCGGACGTATTAAAATGTATCCGTATGTTGACATTCCTTCCGCTAGAGCAGATCGATGAGATGGATTCATGGGAAGGCAGCCAGTTGAATCAGGCAAAGGAGATCCTTGCATTTGAACTTACTAAGTTGGTGCATGGTGAGGAAGAGGCACAGAAAGCACAGGACGCAGCCAGAGCATTATTTGCAGGCGGTGGTAATGCAGACAATATGCCAACCACCAATTTAACTGCGGATGATTTTAACGAGGAAGGCAAGATCGGTATTCTTGACTTAATGTTGAAGGCGGAATTAGTAACTTCTAAGGCTGAGGCACGTCGTGGCGTTCAACAGGGAGGTGTTACGGTCAACGGAGATAAAGTAAATGATCCGTTCGCAACATTTACCAAGGATGATTTTGAATCTGACTTCGTATTGAAGAAGGGGAAGAAGAATTTCCGTAAGATTACGATAGAGTAAAATAAACTTATACCCTTGCACAGCGTAAGGGAGACGGACGCGCATGTTTTAGGTTGTGAACCCGGCTTTAGGGTGGTGTCATGTTGCAGCAGGCACATAGCACAAGGCATACCTTCGAACTAAGCTTGCAAGCAAGCTAAGGTCTCA
>USBM01000163.1 GCA_900552885.1 uncultured Clostridium sp.
AATTAAATGGATGTCAGGCTTACAATAATCGTAATAACCTATTTCTTTTAAGAAATCACAGCACAAAGCAAAACCAAAGCCATAAATTTCATGCTCCATTAACATTGGTAAAGAAGCCTTAGTTAAATCATTATAAGAATAGCTTTCTACAAACTTTCTAAAATCATATATGTCTTTAAACTGATTCAGAAATTCTGCTGCAGTCATAATCTTAGGATGTGTCAGACCTGATTCAAGGAAATCTTTATCTCCTGTTAGCAGGATATCAGCATTTGCATTGATTGCAGCTCTAAGAATTGGTCTGTCAGCTACATCACGAATCTGTCCCTCGCTGGTATATTCCTCTGTAGGAATCGGTACAAGCTCCAAGGTCATTAAGGAATTTCTGATGCGGATATTATTGAAATAGGAGTACGCAATCTTGCCGATTTGGGATAATGGGTAGTTTATAAGTACATTATTTGTGTTGATAATAGAAGACCGCTAATTGTGTACGATCCCGCAGATTCAGCTTCTCTAATATGGTGCTTAAGTAATTGCGGACGGTTCCCTCACTTAGATATAACTGGGAGGCAATCTCCTTGTTACTCAATCCGTCGGCAACTAGGGTGATGATCTCATACTCTTTATCAGAGATCTCGTAATGGGAATAATCAAAGATATTCTTCGACTTCATAAGTTCCGGAATCTTTTCCATGATCTCGTTGCCATATACATTCTGACCGGAATAGACCGCATTTAGTGCAGGCAGGATGGTTTCATAATTCTGCTTTACAATATAGCCCTTAGCACCAAGCTCAAGGGCTTTGACAATGTATTCATCATCTACAAATGTGGTGAGAAATAATACCTTAGCATCCGGGAATTCATCTAACAGACCAGATAGTGCATCTGTTCCGTTCATTTGCTGCATCTGGATATCCATTAATAAAATATCCGGGTGAAATTCCCGGTATAGTGGCAATGCATCGCTACCGTCTTTGCCAATGGCGGTAACGTGGATTCCCTCATTTGCTTCTAATATCATTTTCAAAGACATGCAGACCAACTGGTCATCGTCAATCAATACAATGTTCATGGTAACCTCCTGTATGTACCTGATTATCTGTATGATACACACAATACAGAACTCATGTCAAGAGACATTCACCCTTGCACAGCGTAAGTGACGGACGGGACGTGCATGTTTTAGGTCGTGAACCCGGCTTTTGGGTGGTGTCATGTTGCCGCAGGCACATAGCACAAGGCATACCTTTCGAACTAAGCTTGCAAGCAAGCTAAGGTCTCAGGCATCGCATTACGACTCGCACGCAGCAGACACTAATGCTCCTTATAATAAGCGAACTCACGTAAAAAATGTTTGAAAACAATTTCTTGTAAGAAATTATCTTGTGATTCGTTTGATAAGCATGAACTTTTCATAGCTTATGCGATTATAATACGGAAGAATTCTTAAAAGAAGATTGAAAAAGTTTGAGAAAAATGTTACGGGATCATTTTGGGATAGAAACGAAGATGCGGAACCCATTATCTGTATTGATGTGAAAGATACCATGCAAGGCTTCTACACGTTCTTTCATATTGGAGATTCCCATACCGGTATCATCAATATGTTCTGAGTGGGAAGCGGTTGTTCCGTTATCCTCGATCAGAAGCTGATAGAAGGCAGGATGTTCCTTTACTGTTAATGTGATCCGGCTTGCATTGCTGTGGCGCATGACATTATTGAGAGCCTCTTTTGCAATTGCCAGAAAGCAGTATTTTACATTTTTCGGGATCTGCTTAGAGATATCGCATTGAAAATGTACCGGACAGAAGGTAAATGAATCCACTAATCCCTGTAGTGCATTTTGCAGATCGATGGATTCGTCGTGCAGATCGTGGACGCTGTTGCGGATATTGTTCATGGCAAGATCTAAGCTTTCTTTCAAGGCGGCTAAATGAGGTTTCAACGTGTCATCCTTGCAGATGGCAAGTAAGGCACCGACCTGCAGAATCGAGCGGGAAAGCATATGTCCGACATTGTCGTGAATCTCTCTGGCAATCCGGTTTCTTTCTTTGAGGGTGGCAATATAGATCTGGTCATTCTGGCTGTCTACCAGATGCTGGTTGGATTCCTTTAATATCATTTCCTTCTCTACGCCGTTGTCACGCAGTGTATGAACAGTTTCGGATAATTCGGTACGTAGATTGTTGTTGTAAGCAAGGTAATAAGACAGAGCCATAATAGGAATAAATGCAAGGTTGACATAACTTTGATTCTCGTAATAGTAACGGCAGAATGGCAGGCAATAGAGCAAGGCTGAGACAGGCTGACGATTCAGAAATAGAACGTAGCTGTGCCATGGCAGCAGTACCGACAATTCCGGAAAGAAAAAGCTGAAGACTAAGACAAGGATACTTAGATTGGTTCGATTCTTGTTGGTATTGCTGACTAATTCGAAGCAGTAAAGGGCAATCAGAAATAAGATGCCTAACAGATGTAGGGCATCGAACTGTTTGCCGGGATATAGAATCCCACATAGTATAAATAATAGAATGGAATCTATGTAAATTGACATAATGTATCTCCTGAGTTTCATATAATTTAATTTTGACCGCTGGTTTTCCTGCCAGGGTGAAACGGTATTATGTATCCTGATGGATGGTTGTGAGCTGTTGTTTGGATATATCATTCAGCAATTTTCAACCATCTTCCATATATTATAGAGTATCTTTTAGCAGATATCTATATCGAATCCTAGAATATGACAAATGTCACATTCGTTTCTTACATTCCTCACTATCATCTTAAGGTAAAAACAGGTATCATAACAATGTGGTAATGGCAACGGGTGTGGCGGGAACTTTATGGTTTGTTCGTGCTGTACACAGATGAATTTCAGAGCAGCATAGATGGAGGCGCTTGAGAAAATAATATCTCTAAGTGCGACCTTTATGCTGTGGAGATGAGACTCAATGAGGAATCGAAGCCTTCAAGCTGAGATTGCTCATGTGTTTGAGGCTCATTGGAACGGTCAGCATAACCGGAGCACGGGAGATATATTTTCCTAAGCGACGTTCGTTATACTATGAAAATTCATCGTCCGCCCTATACCCATAAAGATTGGGAATGAATACATAAGGAGAGAGGAAAATGGTTGTAAAGATTGAAAATCTTGTAAAACGATACGGAGATCTGGTTGCAGTTGATCACTTTAACTTGGCAATTGAAGAGGGAGAGATCTTTGGCCTGTTAGGTCCGAATGGAAGTGGCAAGTCCACAACGATCAACTGTCTGTTATCTTTGTTAGAATATGACAAGGGAACGATCGAGGTATTTGGTGAGGAAATGAAGCCGACGAGCTATCATTTGAAGAAGAATATCGGGATTATTATGCAGAATGTAGCGGTATTCGAGGAGCTTACCGTATACGAGAATGTTGATTATTTCTGTGGGCTGTATATTAAGAACAAGCAGGAACGAAAGCAATTGGTAGAAGAGGCCATTGCATTTGTAGGACTAGAGGATTTTCGTAAGTTCTATCCAAAGAAGCTGTCGGGTGGACTGCTTCGGCGTCTGAATATTGCCTGTGGAATTGCACATAAGCCAAAGCTCATTATCTTAGATGAGCCGACTGTCGCAGTCGATCCACAAAGTCGGAACAAGATATTAGAAGGCATTCAGGAACTCAATCGTCAGGGAGCGACGATCATATATACGACACACTATATGGAAGAGGTTGAGCAGATCTGTACCCGGATCGCCATTATGGATAAGGGTAAGAATTTAGCACTTGGTACAACGGATGAATTAAAGGCAATGATCGATCTTGGCGAGACGATCAGTTTGGAAGTATTAGAGATTACGGATGATATCATGGACACAATCCGGACATTGCCACATGTGATACAAGTTAGCTATGAAAAGCATTTATTGAAGGTAAAATTCTCAAAGGGAAAACATAACCTGTTGCGGTTACTGGATCTGATGAGGGATAAAGAGATTGCATTTGGTAATGTACACTCCGAACTTCCAACCCTGAATGATGTTTTCTTAGAGATTACCGGCAAGCAGTTAAGAGATTAGGAGGAAGGCTCATGAAACATATATTATATCGAATGAAGCAGATCATCCGGCAGAAGACGCTGCTTTTCTGGGCAATGGTATTTCCGGTTATTCTGGGAACTTTGTTCTATTTCATGTTTGGCAGTATATCGGAATTAGAGCAGTTTAGTGAAGTGCCGGTGGGTATTGTGAACTCGCAAGGTATAGAAAATAAGAAAGCGGATGTGACAGAGGAATCATTTTCTATGGAAAATGTACAGATGTCGGCTGAGGATTGGAAAGAGGAAGCGAAGAAGCAGTCAGCCGAGGGCTTTCTTACCATGATGAATGAGGTAGAGAGTGACAATGGTACGAAGATGTTCAAGGTCAAAGAGTATGCAGATGTGGCGAAAGCAGAGCAGGCATTGCAGGATGGTAAGATCAAGGGCATTGTTGATATGGAAGACGATTATGCATTAACGGTAAAGGAGTCTGATATATACAGCAGTCTGATCAAGACCTTTATCGATCAGTATCAACAGAACGTATCCTTGATCACAGATGTAGCAATGGAACATCCGGAAAAACTGGCGGATATGATTGCGTCCATGTCAGATACGACAGGGACAACGATTCAGGAGATTTCGTTAAAGGGAACAGATAAAGACCCGTATACCCAGTATTTCTACGCATTGATCTCAATGACGTGTTTGATCGCAACGATGGTGGGATTAAACAATGGAAATGATATCCAGGCAGATCTGACACCGGTCGGTGCGAGAAGAAATGTGGCACCAATGCCGAAATTAGTGCAGGTAGCATATGATTTTGTGGCATCTTTTATCCTGTATTGTATCATTGTTGCTTTTGTGACCGGGGTATGTGCGTTTGTATTTCAACGGGATTTTGGAAATAATGCAGCACTGGTATTGCTTGGGGGATGTATTGGCAGCTTTACTTCGCTGGCAATCGGAACGGTGATCGCCATCTTTACCAGGGGTTCCGTTCAGAAGAAGGAAGGACTTTGTGTAGCTGTATTTATGATCAGTTCCTTTTTAGCTGGACTGCAATGGGCAGATATTACCTATCTGATTGAAGAACGCTGTCCGGTCGTGAACCGGATCAATCCGGCAACCCTGATCGTAAATGGGTTCAAGAGTCTTTCGGTTTTTGGGGATGTCAGGCAGTATGCAGTGAATATGCTTACGCTGTTTGCAATTGGTGT
>USBM01000164.1 GCA_900552885.1 uncultured Clostridium sp.
GAAAAAACCATTGATTTTTCGTTTGAGAGTGGTTATTATAGATATTGTGAGTTGACTATTCGTAAGACGGCTCTTTATCAGGTAGAGAATGCAGTTCTTGCGATAGAGGCTTATGAACAGTTATTAATACAGAAGAATGGAATGACAGAAGAAGATTTTGAAGATGAATTATTCTGTCAGTTAATTGATAGACATATAGATGAGATTCAGACCGGATTATTTCATATGGTCTGGAAAGGCAGAATGCAGTGCATCGGTTCCCACATATATGTGGACGGAGCACATAATGAAGAAGCAATAGAAGCATTTTGTCACACATTAGAAGTTATGTTTCCGGCGGAACATAAGATTTTACTATTTGCTGTCTCAAAAGACAAAGACTATGAGACAATGATTCGTAGACTTTCAGAGATTACATTTGACGAAGTTATAATCGTTCGATATGAAGGAAGTCGTTCAGCACAGATTGAGACAGTGAGAAGAACATTTGGACAGTTTTCGAAGAGTAAGATTACTTCATTTGATGATATAAGAGACGGGTTCGAGTATGCGAAGAACCATGTTAAGGATCAGTATTTATTTTGTGTAGGCTCTTTATATCTGGTAGGTAATCTGCTCAGTTTAGGAGTATAGATTATGATCAATTTTGATGAAGAAGTTAGAAAGTTTAAGCCTTGCCTTGAAGTATCTCAGGCAGAGGATGCAATATATAAGAACGACGTGAAAGATATTACAGATGTATTAGAGGAAATGTTACAACAGGTTAATAGTAAGAAGACGAAATAGGCGGTGAATAATATGGAGTGTTTGAATTGTGGAGCACCTGTATTAGAGAACGGACACTGCAGCCAGTGCGGCATGAACTATAAGCTGTTGGCAAAGGCCTATAATACATCAAACTATTACTATAATTTAGGTTTGGACAGAGCGAGTGTCAGAGATCTTACCGGTGCAATTGATGCATTGAATTTGGCGTTGAAGTATAACAAGCAGAATATCAACGCAAGGAATCTATTAGGACTCATCTATTATGAGATGGGTGAGACAGTGTTAGGATTAACACAGTGGGTAATCAGTAGTAATTATCTTCCGGAGAATAATATGGCAGAGCGGTACATTAAGGAAGTACAGTCAGATCCGCTTAAGTTAGAAGAAGCGAATCAGCTTGCCAAGCAATTTAATCAGGCCTTAGCTCATGCAAAGCAGGGAACGAAGGATCTTGCGTTTATTCAATTAAAACGAATCTTATCGAATTATCCTCATTTTGTGAAAGGATACCTGTTGTTAGCATTATTATATTTAGATAATGGGAATTTGGATAAGGCAAAGAAAGCATTGAAACGTGTGCTGCGAATCGATAAGAATAATACGTTAGCGGTCAAGTATCTGTCAGAGATGGGGGTTGCACCAAAAGATATTATCGGAATGAAGGAGAGTAGTCACCGGATTGATGTGGATTCTGCGTATTCGGATGAGGATCAATATAAGTCGGATCTTGAGACGTTTGTTGAGAAGGGACTTGAGAATATTGATAATCCGGATCTGACAGTGGGGTCTTATCAGGAGATTAATCACAGCAAGTTTAATCTGATCTATGTTGCAGTTGGGTTGGTTCTTGGAGTACTTGTCTTTTGGTTGCTGGTTCTTCCGACAAAGTTAAATAGTGCTAATCAGAAGAACCGGCAACAGGAACTTGCTTATAGTGAAGAGATTTCGAAGAAGAATGTGACAATATCGGATCTGGAAGGTCAGGTAGAAGACTTGAATAAGCAGATACAGGCACAAGAGGAAGAGAAGAAGAAAGAAAAGAACTCTCAGAAGGATTCGAAAGAAGCATTCCAGATTATTAAGAACAATATTCCGAATACGACATATGAGACGTTGTGTTCCGAAGCGGCTACTGCAATTAGTGGGAATGATTACCAGAAAGCGATTGACCTGTGTAATGTTGCCCTTCAAATTCAAGAAGGGGAAGAAGCTTATTACTATTTAGGTAAGGCATACTTAGGTAATCAGGATGAAGAGAATGCGAAGTCCGCATTTATTAGTCTTAAGGATAACTATCCGGAGAGTGATCATCTTGATGAGATCAAGAGTTATCTTTCTGAGTAGATATAATTTAACCACAGATAAAATTCATATGAAGTAAAGTACGAAAGAGAACAATCTGTTTAATTAACAGATTGTTCTTTTGCTTTATAGAAAAATATGTTCTGTTAAAGAAAAAGAAAGGAAGAGGAATATGAAGACAAAAGGCCGATTATGTGAAGTAATAGGAGAAACATTGGTGGTACGATTGCCGGAAGAATTGGATCATCACACAGCAGGGTTGATCAGAGAAGATACAGAGGATTTATTTTTGGAAAAACGAATACGGAATGTGATATTTGATTATCGGCAAACCGTGTTTATGGATAGTTCGGGAATCGGACTTGTGATGGGACGATATCGGGAAGTGCGTTATCTTAACGGCAATGTATATATTGTTGGTGTGCAAAACAAGATTGCACGTATATTGGAAATATCAGGTTTGTATCGTGTGGCAATACAGGCAGGAGATATAGAAGCGGCATTGCAGGATATTCAGAATAGACAGGAAAAATATAGTCAAGAAAATGAAAATTAACTGTGTTTAAAAATATAGAAAAGGGGAAAAGGATATGGAACATTTTAATAACCAGATGGTGGTGGAGTTTGACAGTGTATCAAAGAATGAAAGTTTTGCAAGAGTAGTGGTTGCTGCTTTTGTGGCAAGACTGAATCCAACTTTAGAAGAGATTGCCGATATTAAGACAGCGGTCTCGGAGGCTGTTACAAACTCAATCATTCATGCGTATGAGAATAAGGATGGAAGAATTCGGATTGAAACACATATTGTAGAAGATACAGTAACGGTTATTGTGACGGATTATGGGATGGGAATCGATAATATTGAAAAGGCAATGGAACCAATGTATACTTCCAAACCGGAGTTAGAACGGTCTGGTATGGGATTTGCATTTATGGAAGCATTTATGGACGAGCTGTTTGTGGAGTCTGAGGTAGGGAAAGGAACGACGGTAACGATGCGTAAGGTGATCCGTCAGGAGAAAGACAGTTTATTAAAAGAGAATAATTGATGGAGGCGTCATGGATAGAACTTTAGAGTTGTTAAGACTTGCAAAAGAGGGAGACCAGGACGCAAAAGAACAAATAGTAACAGAAAACCTAAGACTTGTATGGGCAGTTGCAAGAAGATTTATGGGAAGAGGACATGAGATAGAAGATCTTTATCAGATCGGATGTATTGGGCTGATGAAATGCATTGACAAGTTTGATTTATCCTATGATGTGAAATTCTCTACCTATGCGGTTCCGATGATCAGTGGAGAGATTAAAAGATTTCTTAGAGATGACGGTATGATCAAGGTAAGTCGTACTTTAAAGGAGACAGCTTATAAAGTGAAACGGGCAAGGGAGGAGATTGTGCATCGTACCGGACAGGAACCGAAATTGGAAGAATTGGCGGATATTCTGCAGATGGATGAAGAAGAGATCGTAGCATCGCTAGAGGCAAATATAGAAGTGGAATCTATCCATAAGACTATTTATCAAAATGATGGGAATGCCATATATCTGATCGATAAAATAACGGATCAGGAGGATGAGAGTGAGGAACTGCTGAATCATATTGTATTAGAAGAATTAGTGGATGGATTGGAGGATGCAGAGAGGAGAATCATTCGGATGCGGTATTATGAGAATAAGACACAGACAGAGATTGCAAAGGAAGTCGGAATATCACAAGTACAGGTAAGCCGGTTAGAGAAAAAGATATTAAAGAAGATGAGAGAGGCATACCAGCGGTAATATGTTCTTGTGTCTCCTCTTATTTAATGGTAGAATTGTAACGTCGGTTTGACAAATACGAGAGAGGAGGAATAGAATGGGTACATTTCAAGTAGAACTGAAAAAAGTTGTGGATGACAGCTATGAAATAGAAGTTGGATTTGCATTAGAGGATAAGCTGATTGCAGATTTACAGGATGGATTGGTTGGTAAGATTCATAAATTTGCCGTTATAACAGATAGCAACGTGAAAGATCCCTATGGAGAACCAATCTTACATAGATTGAAGAATGCAGGATATCAGGCAGATCTGTTTGTCTTTGAAGCAGGTGAGAAAAGCAAGACAAGACAGACAAAGGAAATGATCGAGGATGCGATGTTAGCAAAGCAGTATCGAAGAGATTGTTGCGTGATTGCAGTTGGTGGTGGCGTAGTGACAGATTTAGCTGGGTTTGTTGCGGGAACATATGGCCGGGGCGTGCCGTTTATTAATTATGCAACCACCTTGCTTGCTGCAGCAGATGCATCAGTAGGTGGTAAGACAGCAGTAGATACTCCGTTGGCGACAAATCTGATTGGTATGTTTAATCAGCCGGAGAAAGTATATTTAGATATTGCAACCTGGAAGACGCTGCCTAAGAGAGAAGTCATCAGTGGACTGGCAGAGACGATCAAACACGCCTGTCTTGGAAGCAAAGAGCTTTTTAATTATCTGGATGAGCATATGGCGGAAATTCTTTCTTTGCAGAAGGAGGCTTGCGAGCATATCGCAGAAGAAAACTGTAAGATCAAATACCATGTCGTTATGAAAGACGAGAGAGAAAGTGGACTACGGGAAGTGTTAAATCTTGGACATACGGTAGGACGTGCAATCGAAACGGTAAGTGACTATCAGTTGTTGCATGGTGAAGCGGTATCGATAGGAATGGTTGCGGAGGTAAAGCTTGCATATCGACTGGGATATGTAACAGAACGGGAACGGGACGCAGTCATTGCTTTATTAGAGAAAGCGGAGCTCCCTGTTAGCATACCGGAATATATTGACCGGGAAGCATTAGTTAAGAAACTGTATACGGACAAGAAGGTACGGGACGGCAAGTTACGTTTTGTTATTCAAAAGGGGATCGGTGATATCGTAGAATTCGAACCGGGTGTATTTGCAACACCAATTGAGGAACAGGTAGCACGTGAGATCATTATGAGTTTATAGAATAACAAGCAAAGGCGAAGCATTTTGCGAACTTTAACAAAGGAGACTGCTATGCGTAATTTACAAGAGACAAGAGAGTTTTTCCTTGCAGACCGGTTTGCAATGGTGACATCCGGTATTGAGATAGAGGAAGTAGACGATGGCTATGCCAAATGCAGTATGAAGATTGATGAACGACATGTGAACGCGACCGGCCATGT
>USBM01000165.1 GCA_900552885.1 uncultured Clostridium sp.
TTGCAGCAACAAGTGTTACAACAGTCTTTGCAGCTACAGGATCTAATTCATTTGGAACATTGAGCAATGCTCACTCTAGTGCATCTACATCTTTTACTTCTACAGGCAAATCCAATTTAGCAGCACAATGGAGTGGTACGCCAGGTGGTGCAATATTATATGTTACATGCCCTTCCAATGGATTGACACATACCATTGTCATAACCGGACCGAATGACTCTCCATCGTCAGCTAAGTATTCATCTACTCCCGGTTCAGGAGATAAAGTTCAGGTAAATGCTAGATTAGGCGGTGCAACCAGCAGAACTAACGTAAGGGCAAGTGCATATGAATTCTAATAAGGGCTTATGCATATGTGCACTGCTTCTAACCCTGCTTTCGGTACCGGGCTGTGTCCCGGTACCGGAAGAGGTACGTAACAATGCCGGGCTGTATGAAAATCTTACAAATGAAGAGGATACGGATACCTCCAAACTATCGTATGTATCGCTCGCACAGCTGCAGGAGGAGGCACAGCAATGGAAGGGAAAAACTTATAACCAGATCGGGTTGCCGAATCAGATCAGCATCCCACCCTCCGATATGGCAGTGTTGGATATGGGGAATTTTGTGGATACCTATTCCCAATCGGAACGGCTGTTGCAATACTTTTTACCCGAGTATCTGACTGCTTCCGCAGAATATAAGGATGCCTTTCAGTCTACACAGCAACGGTTCAAAGGCTGGGAATATGAAACATCGCAAGACTATAAGATATGGAATACCCCACCCACTGATAAATATGCTGATTCTCCCGATCGAAGTCTGGGAACAAATACGTATGGCCGCTTTTTCTATGCTAACGGTTGGGAGCCCACATTAGATCAACTGGATACAGATGTCGACCATATCAAGCGGGTAGCAGCATTCCATATCAGTAAGGAGGGAATCCCGGATCAGAGCTACTCCCTCTCCGGTCAGGAGGAATCCGTGGCAGCTGCGGTTGCATATACAGAGACTACAGTGAATCAGTGGATGGAGGTTGTCTATGGACGAAAGGTCTATGACTACCGGGTAGACTGGCTCTTTGTGATATCCGACGGCAACCTCTGGTACTATTCCATGGTATTGAACCGAACATATAACGGTGTCCTCTTTGATGACGCTCCTGCTTATCCGAACGAGACAGAGGAACTATATGACGAACAGGATTATCTGTATGGAAGCTATCCTTTGACCGTACAGATGTTCAAACCGGACACCATCGGCTTTCTCCGGGAAGCATATTCCCTGCTTCCATCGGAGCAGCAGAAGGTGAATTCCTACCTGTCCTTAGCCTCAGCCATCCAGCTTGTCTCTTCGAAATTAGCGGCAAAGAATATGTTTTCCTTTGACAATGTATCGCTTTGCTATACCCTGCGGCAGGATATTCTGACGGATGTTGAGACCGGGCAGCGGAAGTATCCGTTTGGATGCGGATTAATTAATTACGTTGATTCCACCGTTATCGCCAGACCGACCTGGGTATTTTCAATCGACAGGAGCCGAGTTCCGGAATATAACGATATGAACCGTCTAAACGGACGCAGCCTCACGGTACTGATTGATGCGATCGATGGAACTTTTCAATATTACACAGGAGATTGGGGAGAATGATGAATAGAATGAAACAATGGTGGAACAGAGGCCGCAGGTACACAGGCGGTATACATATGCCGGGTATGATCCTCCTGATGGTCGTACTGCTTACCATGAAGAATTCCTTTATGACGACAGAAACGGAAAGAACCCTATTCTATGAGATCTTTAAGGAAGGCAAAGCTGCATTTGAACAGGCAGGTCTGATTGGAACTGCCGTATTCCAGCTTACAGATATTGGCAACGTAAGTGACTGGCTTGTGATATTCTTTCCATTTATAGCCGGTTACTCCTTTGTCACAGTTCTCTGTGATGATTTTCAATCTGGTTTTGTACGACTTGCAGCCGTACGGATGGGAAGTCGGCGCTATCTGCGCCGGATGTTCCGTTGCGGAATACTGGCTATTCTGGTAATCGGTATTACGGCACTGCTCCTGTTTGGCATCTTCTGCAGGGTAACATGCTTATCCATACATGACCTGCCGCACGAAGAGGCCGCAATGCTGTATAAAGCGATCTGGCGGAAAACATATGCCGGTACTTCTGATCCGACTATATGGAATTATATCTATCCGTTGCTGCGTAATAACTTGGTGATCCTCTTTGTTATGCTGTTAGAGGGGTTGATCTCTTTCCTGCTTGCCGCAGCCACAAAGAACAAATATTTTTCTCTGTTTGTGCCCTGTATGGTGTTATATATATTGGTGAAGACGGCAGACTCCCTAGTTGAAAGAGGATTCGGATGGGCAGAATATCTGTCACCGGCTGCATGGCTTGTACATACGCCGGCATTGATTGTGGTGCTCAGTCTTTCCATATTCATCGTAGTGGCAGCCGAGGAAGCTTTTGTAAGAATATTAGATAGGGGGGTGGATTGCCTTGCATATTAAAAGAACGCGAAGACATAGGATTCGAAATATTATACGCCTGAACTGGACGGAATTTGTAAGGAGCCCTAAGCTCTACCTGATCCTATTCTCCTATATATGTATCGTAGAGCGCAGTCTGCTCCCTATGCTCCGGTTATCTGACCAGATTGGAGAGGCACTGAATATTGTTGAACCCTTCATTGCATTTTGTAACTCCAAATGGGAAGCACTGCTGATCCCATTAACATATCTGGTTATCTTCTGCGATTATCCCCGATCCAATTCACATTACACATATACGATTGTAAGAGCCGGACGTGCAAACTGGATCTGGGGAAATTGTCTGTTTGCCATGCTGGTGTCTACTGTATACATGGGCAGTATCTTTGTTATGTCGCTAATCGTGTGCCAAAAGCAAAGCTTTGTATTCAACGGCTGGAGCCTGTATACCAGAAAGATGAAATACTACTATAATACACAGCTTATGGCATTCGGAGAGGATAAAGTATTAGATGCAGGGCTGTACATGCATTATAGTCCGTATGAAGCATTAGGCTATACATTACTGTTAAATATATTAATGGGACTTACCATATCCGGTATCTTTTTGTTATGCAACGTATTACAGAAGCATAATCTTGGCATGATATGCAACGTATTATTGCTGATTGGCGGTTGGATCACAAATCAGTTTCTTGGAAATATCATGTGGATCTTTCCCTATGCAAACTGTAAGCTCGGATGGCACCACAAATACATATTACGGGAGACAATATTAACGGATGGTTATTCCGTGGCATATTTTGTAATTCTGATATTGATCCTGTATGGCTTCCTGTTTTGGAAGATCCGCAGGACGCCAATCTATGTATCGGACAATCTGTAGGAGGACAAGACGATGGAGGAAAAAGTATACGCAGTAGAATTACATGAAGTGGGACTCACGATTGACAAGCAGGAGTTGTTGAAGGATATTTCCCTGAATCTTGATTATGGAAAGATATATGGCATTATCGGACGCAACGGTTCCGGCAAGACGCTGCTGTTCAAATGTATTGCCGGATTCATCCTGCCAACACACGGAGATATCGAAGTGATTGGAGAACAGATCGGACAGGACACCGATTTTTCGGGACATATGGGCGTTATCATTGAAACACCGGGATTCATACCTCACTATTCCGCATATAAGAATCTGAAGATTTTAGCTGACATTTCAGGCGGGGTGAAGAAAGAACGTATCATAGAGTGTATTCGCATGGTGGGTCTGGACGAAAAAGAGCGCAAACCTGTGAAGAAATATTCTCTTGGCATGCGACAACGACTAGGCTTAGCGCAGGCAATCATGGAAGACCCACATGTACTTGTATTAGATGAACCGATGAACGGACTAGACAAACAAGGAGTAGCGGATATCCGCCATCTTTTGCTCGAACTGAAAAAGCAGGACAAAACCATTCTCATCGCATCCCATAATGCAGAAGATATCCGTCTCTTGTGTGATGAGGTCTATGAAATGGATGCAGGCATGCTGACAAAAATAAAGTAAACAGGAGGGCTTATGGTATGAAACGCTATGTCATGGGAATTACAATGTGTCTGATACTTATATTCGTAACCACCGGATGTGGGAATCGGTTATCTTATGATGAACATACTATTGTATTAGGGGTTCTATCCGGCGGTGGTCAATCCATTGAAGAAGCTGTTGCCACATATAACCATTCCCACAATGATTATCAGATTGTTCTGAAGGATTACGGGAGCAAGGACAATGCGATTGACAAGATGATTACGGATCTTATGACTGGCTCTACACCGGATATTATCTTTCTGAATACACTTCCCATTGAACAATATGTGGAAAAGGGCTTGTTAGAAGACTTAACACCATATATGGAGCAGGATCCGGACTGTTCGGTAGAGGATCTCATACCGAATGTATATGATAACATGAGAATAAACGATGGTCTATATTTTACCTCACCAGGGTTTGCTGTATTTACAATCGGGGCAGGACAGAGTGTAGTCGGAAATCATAGCGGATATACCATTAAGGAATTTAATGATCTATTAGAGACGCAGAAGAATAAGGATATCCAGCCATTCTATAGTACATACAAAGGACATCTTCTGTCCACCCTATGCTGCTATAATCTTGGTGATTATATCGACTGGAATACCGGAACCTGCTCCTTCGACGGAGAAGAATTCCGGACAATTCTTCAATTGTGTAATGAATGGGGCGAAAATGATCTCACGGATTATGAGGAAGAAGAACCCGAATTAGTATCCTCCGGCAGAGAATTGTTTGTCCTAACAGAGGCAGACCTCAGAAATATGGAATATAACCGGGAGATGTTTCAGGAGGAGATCTGCTATATTGGATATCCCTGTGCAGACCGCCAAGGAAATTATATGAAATTCAGCACAATGCTTGGTATGAATACCAAGTCAGAGAAAAAGGATGCTGCTTGGTCTTTTCTGCGCATGTTTATGACACAGGAATTTCAGAAGGATAATATCTTCTGCGACTGGCCAAGCAGATCCGACTGCTATGAGCAAAAGCTTGCTGACGCGGTTGCAGATACCCCTGAATATGCACAAGATGTACCTATATTACGACAGATAATAGAAAACACTCATAAGAGAGATCAAACAGAGGATGCTTTGATGGATGAGATCATCTGGGATGAAGCCGAAAAATACTTCCAGGGTAAAAAGACCT
>USBM01000166.1 GCA_900552885.1 uncultured Clostridium sp.
CGGTGTTTATAATGCAGGTGCAGCACTTTTTAGAAGTATTGGAAACAGCAAGATAAGTATGAACACAAGCCTTATCATGAACATAATCAATATTTGTGGGAATGCTTTATTTATATTTGTATTTGATATGGGGGTTGCCGGTGTAGCTTTAGCCACTCTTATTTCGCGAATCATATCAGCCATAATTATTATTGGACTTATGTTCAGAACAGAATCAGCAATAAGAATAAAGACCTGCAAAGATTTTCTTCCATCACCTTCTATCATTAAGAAGATTCTGTCTATTGGTCTTCCGAGCGGATTGGAAAACGGCATGTTCCGGATAGGTAAGCTTTCTGTTTCAAGCCTTGTTTCAACATTTGGTACTGCTGCCATCGCTGCCAACTCTGTTGCCAATTCTGTTACAATGTTTGCCAATATTCCGGGTAACGCAATTGGCATGGCAATGATTACTGTTATTGGCCAGTGTATAGGTGCAAAGAAGCCTGATGAAGCCAAAAGATATGGAAAAAAACTTATGTTTATTGCATATGCAGGTATTCTTGCAACCAACATTGTAATGACAATAGTTGCCGTTCCTGTGGTAGGACTTTTCCATCTGTCACCGGAAGCAACCAAAACCGGTTTAAGCCTTATCCATTGCTTCTCAATTGTAGCAATATTCATATGGCCACTTAGCTTTACTATGCCTAATGCTCTCCGTGCTGCCGGTGATGCCAAATACACAATGATGGTAAGCATCTTCTCTATGTGGGCATTCCGTGTGGGAAGCAGTTACCTTCTTGGTGGTACATTAGGACTTGGCGTGCTCGGTGTATGGTTTGGTATGTTCATCGACTGGGGATTCCGTTCACTTGCATTCCTTATAAGATTCATACGTGGAAAATGGACACAGAAGGCGGTTATATGATGATAATTATATGACAGTCTGATGTCTGTGAACTGTCTCTTAACACCGGATATCTACTGTCAGATGGACGACAAGTCGTCTAATTCTGGATATACAATGTCATTTGTGTGATGAATAATGCGACTACCTATAGGTATCACATCAATAAAAAAGTTCCTGCCAATCAGGCGCTTTGAGCCCGCCGGTTCTTAATGAGCGTGTAACGCGAATTTAGTACCGCTGCGAGGCGAGAGCAGCGAAAGCGTGCCTGATTGGCAGGAACTTATTTTATTTCTTACCAACTTATTACTTCGTGTCCGTCCTCTGTTACAAGAACCTGAATTTCCCACTGTGCTGAAGGAAGTCCATCAGCTGTAGATACTTCCCAGCCGTTCTTTTCATCTGTAACAACATTTACCTTACCCATATTAACCATAGGCTCTATTGTAAACATCATTCCCGGAGCCATAACCATATCTGTTCCTTTTCTGGTGTTGTACCCAACCCATGGGTCTTCATGAAATTCAAGTCCGACTCCATGGCCGCCGATTTCTCTTACAACAGTATATCCATTAGCATATGCATGGTCATGTACTGCCTGTCCCATATCGCCTAAGAAGCCCCAAGGCTTAACCTGCTCAAGTCCTAATTCAACACATTCCTTAGTAACATCAACAAGCTTCTTTACCTCAGGCTTAACATCACCTATACAGAACATTCTTGATGAATCTGAAAAATATCCGTGGAGAATTGTAGAACAGTCAACATTTACAATATCACCTGACTTAAGGATAACATCCTTAGATGGAAATCCGTGGCATACCTGCTCATTAACAGATGTACACACACTGTAAGGATATCCTTCATAATTAAGTGGTGCTGGAATTCCTCCCATATCAGTGGTTACATCATATACAATCTTATCAATCTCCGCAGTGTTCATGCCCTCATGTATTTCTGCTGCAACCGCATCAAGGCACGCTACATTTATCCTGGCACTCTCTTTAATTTTCTCAATCTGTTCAGGTGTCTTGATTAACTTGTGTGATGGCACAATATGTCCAATATCCTCAAGATATCTTAACTTATCGTCAAATGCTTCATGACACGCTTTGTATTTCTTACCACTGCCACACCAGCAATGGTCGTTTCTTCCTAATTTCTTAATCATTGTTCTGCCTTCCTGTTACATATATTATAATCATACACAACTATAAGGCTTTCTTAATATTTTTTCAATATCTGTTTCAAATGCTGGTACACCTCACAGGACATTTCCATTCCATGTGAAAAATTATACGCTCCTACCGGTGCGATCATCAATTCCTGAATGTCTAATGTATTATCCGCATAATCTCCACCATCAATCAAACTTATCATGGGAACCGGCATTTTCTTTGTATAGATTCCTCCTAAATACTGATATAACGGCAGACCTAATGCATTTGCAGCCGCCCGTGCACAGGCAACGGATACCCCAAGTATTGCATTTGCACCATATTTTCTTTTATTCTCTGTTCCATCCGCCTCTATCAACAATTGGTCGATTCTTACCTGTTCAAATACATTCATTCCAATAATCTTATCTGCAATTCTTGTATTTACATTCGTGACCGCCTGTTCTACGCCCTTGCCTAAATGCCTTTTATCCCCATCACGCAATTCACATGCCCCATACCCTCCACGATTCATACTGCTTGCTACTGTTGCATTTCCCGTGATCCCATCCTTTAATGTAATTGTAACATCCAACGTAGGAATTGCTCCGGCATCTAATATTTCCACAGCATGTACATCCAAAATTTCATACTCTCTCATGAATGTGTCCCTTTCTCCGCTTCATACTTACTTTCACAAGAAAGTATTACCATTATTTTAAGAAATATACTTGCAAACCATCGTGCTACCGGACACTTTTGATGCATAGTAGGCAAAATGCCATACACACGCAAAACTGCATGCATATGGCATAATTCTATTCATATATAAATGTAGACTATTATACTTCTAATATATACATTATTTAACGATCAGACTCTTACCTGTCATTTCTGCAGGCTGCTCTAATCCCATAATCTCTAATAAAGTCGGAGCGATATCTGCAAGACATCCATCCTCTCTTAACTTCACATCCCCATAATTCACAAGGATAAATGGAACCGGATTGGTTGTATGTGCTGTATGTGGATTACCGGTTGTGTAATCGATCATCTGCTCCGCATTACCATGGTCTGCACAGATAAATAACACACCATCTGCTTTCTTCACTGCATCTACCGCTGCCCCTACACACTGATCTACGCATTCTACAGCCTTAACCGCTGCCGGAATCACACCGGTATGACCAACCATATCCGGATTAGCAAAATTGATAATGATTACGTCGTACTTATCGGATGTAATAGCTGCATTTAACTTCTCACTTACTTCCGGTGCACTCATCTCTGGCTGAAGATCATAAGTTGCTACTGCCGGAGACTTAACCAGAATACGATCCTCGTCTTTGTTTGGCTCTTCCACACCGCCATTAAAGAAGAAAGTTACATGTGCATACTTCTCTGTCTCTGCTAATCTTAATTGTGCCTTGCCGTTCTTTGCAAGATACTCGCCAAGTGTATTCTCAATTGTCTGCTTCTTAAATGCAACCAGCTTGTTACCAATTGACTCATCATAATCCTTAAAACATACATAAGTAACAGGAATTCTTCCCTCTTTTCTCTCAAAACCGGCAAAATCATCTTCACAGAATGCTCTTGTAATCTCTCTTGCACGATCAGGACGGAAATTGAAGAAGATAACAGAATCATTTGCCTTAACCGTTGCTACCGGCTTGTCATTCTCAGTCAATACGGTTGGAAGTACGAACTCGTCGGTTACATCCTTTGCATAAGAATCTGCAATTGCCTGTACCGGATCTGTTGCCCTCTCGCCCTCGCCATATACCATAGCTGCATAAGCCTTCTCTACACGATCCCAACGATTATCACGATCCATTGCATAATAACGACCAGAGATAGATGCTACTCTACCCACTCCAATCTCATTCATCTTCTCAACAAGCTGTGCTACATAATCTTTACCGGATGCCGGTGGAGTATCACGACCATCCAAAAATGGATGAACATATACATTGGAAAGTCCCTGTTTCTTACATAACTCTAAAATTGCATATAAATGTGTGTTGTGACTGTGTACACCACCGTCAGAAAGCAATCCCCATAAATGCAGATCAGAATTATTCTTCTTACAGTTCTCAATTGCCTCTAGCATTGCCTCATTCTCAAAGAAATCGCCATCTTCGATTGCTTTGGTAATAGATGTCAGATCCTGATAAATAATACGTCCGGCACCAATGTTCATATGTCCTACCTCAGAGTTACCCATCTGACCATCCGGAAGTCCTACTGCTAAACCAGAAGCCTTACCTGCAACAAATGGACACTCCTTCATCAACTTATCCATTACCGGCGTATTTGCCATTGCAATGGCATTACCCTCTGTCTTATCGCTTAATCCATAACCATCAAGTACCATTAATACAACTGGTTTCTTACTCATAACATGTCTCCTTTAGTTATTATTTCATTCTTTATTTCTGTTAGGAATCCGGCGATTCCCATTCTACCTGTTCTGTAGTATTTCCCTGAAAATACCGCCGAATACAGTTTACCATATTAATCAGAATTTGCAAGTCATTCTCTTGGAATTCACTGCAATAATTCCTCCTTCAACAGTTGAACAACTTCACGAATGGATAACCGATCCGTATGTACCGTCACATCCGCATACTTCTCATACAGCGGGCATCGCTCTTCATAAAGATCACGGAATGTCTGTCCTACCCGGATCGACACCCCTCTTGCAGTCAGATCTCCAATCCGCTCACACAATTCCTCATATGGCAATTCCAGATATACCACTGTTCCAATCGATGCTAAATGCTCCATTGCTTCTTTTCCGTAAATCACACTTCCTCCTGTAGAAATTACAGATTTATGACAATCCAGTGTGGCATTAATCTCATTTTCAATCTGATTGAAACTATTTAATCCTTTTGAATCTATGATCTCGCTAAGCAAAAGTCCTGTCTTTTCCTGAATCACCAGATCCGAATCTACAAATCGATACCCTAATGCTTTGGCAAGTACAACCCCGATTGTGCTCTTTCCACAACTAGGCATTCCAATTAAAATAACATTATCCTTCATATCTGTCCATCCACCTATAAGTCATAGATTTTGTTCTTCCCATACAACCTTATATGATCCATGCATTTTTCATTCAGTTCCATAGACACTGCCTGTTTTGCACCATTAACTTCTAC
>USBM01000167.1 GCA_900552885.1 uncultured Clostridium sp.
GACTATAGTATAGGCAGAAGAAGAAAAGGTTATACATTATATTTTTGCGTAGAGGATTAGTCAGTTGTCGTGTGTTATTGTGTCAGCACATATTGACGGATCGTATCAAAGTCAGAAGGTCCCATATCAAGAAAATGCCGATGAAAATCCAGATCGCTGTATTGTGCCATCTTGAGATTGCGATAAGCGGATTTGAGGTCTTCAATTTCCAGATAACCGATGAAATAGCTTAAGTAATTAGAAGGTGCTTCTACGACATAGGAATATACATTTTCCGCATAATAATCACGAAATCCGTGTTCTTCAAAGAAGTGCTGCGTATCCTGCAAGGTCCAGCCTTCGTAATTTACACCAAGATCAATGCGGGAGCAGAGCGCAAGATTGATGATCGTGTCACACTGGTATAATTGGCACAGACTGTCACCCTCTAATGGATATTCTAAGTATGGGAAAATGTTCATTTCCACATAGGTAGCCCAGCCTTCGACATAACCGGGATAGTCTAATATCTGCCGGATCGGAGATGGCTTTGATGCACTGAAATAGACTGTCTGATATAGGTGTCCCGGAAATCCTTCATGTGCAAGTGTGGTGAACAGATTACCATTTTCCTCGTTTGTGTAGAGAGGATTTACATATATTGTGTTGTTGTTATAGTCATCTAAAGCAGGAATCATATAAAAGGCAGGACTTAAGGAGGCGGCAAGACTGTCTGGCACCTGTTTGACCGTATAATGCGGTGCGGACGGAAGGAGGGGATAGTCGTTACGTATCATAAGGGAAAGGGCTTCTAAGATGGCTTCGGGTGATTCGTAATATGTTTCTAATGGGTGGTCGCAATAGTACAGATAGGATTCCTGATCATTCATGGCAATGTTGAGAACCGTTCCGAGTGCATTTTGCAAGGCGGTATCGGTCATGGAGATCAGCTCCGTAACCGGGCGGTTAGAGCCGGTTGCCTGCTGTACTAACAGGGAGTAATATTCTCTGCCGGATGGAAGAGTGGAAAGGCCATAAGCCGTTGCAGGGTCTAACAAATGGTCTGTTTTAGTGGATGTTATATCGGAGGAATGACATTGCATCAGATAATCATATAGTGCCTGATAGGCAGGAAGGACGGAATGTTTGAGGATAGTACGATTCCGGTCTTCGTATTGGGAGCGGTCATCTGCTGATAAGTGTTCAATATGTGTCAACCGTTCGGCAAATGTTTCCGTGAAACAGTTATCATTTTCTTGCAGACTTGTGAGAAAGGTGGCAAGCTGTTCGGTAGAGGAAGCAGTTAGAAAGGCAGGAGTAGAAATGTTATGACTGTTACGCTGTTGATCGTAGGAGATCACTTCTTCAAAGTATTCAGGAATCTGATCTAATAACTGCAGATATGTCTTTACAGAGGAACGGTCAGATAACGGATATTCGCATAAAGTGACCGGAAGATTAGTCTGTACACCGGTGGAGGCACCAAGCAGATAATCATAATAAGGGTATTTGCTTAAGGAGTGGGATAGGGATAGATACTGATTCATTAATGTGTAATTGATCTGTTCGGATGTTGTTGTGCCTCTGTTAGAGAGAGCTGTTAAATGTGTGAGTAGATCCGTTATCCGATGGGAGTCCTTCTTGTCTGCCTGCTGTTTGTAATCTGCGGCTGAAAAGGATGAAAGGGTTGCAGGAAGATTGGGAATTCCATACTGCTCCGGGTGGCGGAGATGATAGGCGGTTGTGATGGAGTCCTGTGTCACCTCATATTGAAAGAGTTTGTCTGCATAACGGGACAGGGAAGAGGAGGTAAGCATTTGGTGATAGAGTGAATTGCGGTATGTTGTCCGGTCAGTGGGGCGCAGTTCATATATGGTGAGTAGAAGAAATGTTACCAGAATGGTGACAATCGTGAGAAGGCAGAGTCGCCTGTGGATAGGAGATGTGTTCATGATAGTCTCCGTATGATGTTTCTTATATGTATATGTTTGTAATATACAGGATATGATGATATGATAATAGGCAGAAATTCAGTATTGAAAAGAGAGTATCGGCTGCCTGCAGACATATGTGGGGAAAGAGAGGATGAGGTACGAAAGAGATGTATCATGTAATTATGAATCCATCGGCATCTTCCGGAAAGGGTGCCAAAGTATGGAAATATGTGAAGGAACGGTTGGAAAACGAGCAGATAGAGTATGAGGCACATTGCATGAAATACGCAAAAGACACAGTACGACTTGTGAAGAATTTAACTGCAGTTGATAATTGGCATGGAGAAGATCATAATATCATTGTGCTTGGTGGGGATGGAACATTGAATACGGTATTGAATGGAATAGAGGATATGGAGCATACCATACTGTCCTGTATCCGTACGGGTTCTGGTAATGATTTTGCAAGAAATATGGGAATTTCCAAACGAGTAGAGGAAGCGTTAGAAGGGATTTTACATCATTCAGATGATATGCTATTAGATTACGGAGTGGTAGAATATGAGGGAGAACAACGAAAGGGAGTAAGACGGTTTCTGATCAGCAGTGGTATCGGTTATGATGCGGATATATGTGAGGAAGTAAGCCGCAGCCGGTTGAAGAAGAGACTTAACCGTATCCATCTGGGCAAGTTAGTGTATGTTGCGATTGGGATTAAGCAGATATTTACCAGACACTCAGTAGAAGCAACAGTTATAATGGACGAAGAACAGGAGATACTTGTACCGGCATTGTTCTTTGGAGTTGGAATGATTCACCCGATGGAGGGCGGTGGTGTTCCGTTCTGTCCGAGAGCCAATCCACAGGATGGTATGCTGGATGTGTGTCTGGTGAAAGCCATGTCAAGGTTAAAGCTATTAACAGCCGTTATGCTTGTGTATGCAAAGCAGCATTTTGTGTTCCGGGCAATTACAGAACACCGGTGCCGTTCGCTTACAATCACAACCGAGACACCGCAATGGTTTCATATGGATGGTGAGACGCCATGTAAGGTGCAAAGTGTGAAGCTGCATTGTGAAAGTGGACTGCGGTTTCGTATGTAAATACATGAAATTGAGGAAAAAGGAAATACTGATTGTATTATGAAACATTTTTTTGCATTTGAATCTGAATTGCCGGCTGGCGGTGGATTCCCGTTATTTGGAGTGTGTCATCTGGCATGGTTAGTCATAATTATAGCAATTGGGATTGCATTTGTCCGGTGGTATTGCAGACAGGCAGATTGTATGCGGCAACGCACACAGCATATATTAGGGGTTACAATGCCGGTGATTGCTCTGTATCGGGACAGTGTGCTTATGCTGACCGGGCATTGGGGCAAGGGATTTTTACCATTGCATCTTTGCGGTATGGCATTATGGATTGCACCGCTTTATATCTTTACAAAACGACGATGGATCGGTGTGATCTACGTTACGCTATGTGTGCCGGGGGCATTAGGAGCCTTGCTGTTTCCGGATTGGAATATGTATCCACTGTGGAATTATATGCATATTCATGCATTCATATCACATGGTCTGCTTGTAATCTTTGGGTTTGCACTGATTTGTTCCGGAGAGGTGCTTCCACGGTGGCGGGAATTGTATATTCCGGTGCTGTTTGGAGTGGCAGGTTTTGTTGGAATTCATTGGATCAATGATCGATTGCACACGAATTACTGGTTTTTGAATGTGCCATCGGAAAGTTCTCCGCTTACATGGATCTTACAGGTGACAGGGAGTAAATGGTATCGAACCGGATATTTTATCTTTTGTATGTGTGTGGTGGTGTTATGGATGTTGATACTTCAGGGAATTGCAGTCGTTAGAAAGTGGGCGAATGACCTTGCAAGGCGCAGGCATGTGTGATATTCTAATATGTGGTATTTTTTTAATATTTGTTTTAAGCAGAACACATACCAGACAGATTGTTTCACAGCGGATGCAATCATAATAGTGAGAATGCATACAGGAGGATTAGAAGGATGCAGGATAAGTATGAAATTGACCAATATGTGAGAAGTATACCGGATTTCCCGGAACCGGGAATTATATTCAGAGATATTACATCAATTATTCAGAATCCGGTAGGACTTAAAAAGTCAATTGATGGAATTGTTGAGAATCTGAAAGATGTTGATTTTGATATAGTAATTGGTCCGGAGTCAAGGGGCTTTATCTTTGGTATGCCGGTGGCATATGCTTTGGGAAAAGGATTTGTTCCGGTTCGTAAGAAAGGAAAACTTCCTTGTGAGACGATCGAGAAAGAATATTCGCTAGAGTATGGCACTGCAGTGATTGAGATGCATAAGGATGCAATCAAGCCTGGGGATAAAGTGGTTATTATCGATGATCTGGTAGCTACCGGTGGAACGATCGAGGCGATTACTGAGATGGTAGAGAGTTTAGGCGGAGAAGTCGTTAAGATTGAATTTGTAATGGAGTTAGCAGGTTTGAAGGGCAGAGAGAGGCTTAAGAAGTACAATATAGATTCCTTGTTGATCTATGATGGTAAGTAAGAGGCAGATGGATGAGATGCTATTGATGGATAAAAGTCGGTAGCATCTTTTTCTTATTTACAAGATATATCAGTTTATAATATATGTGACTTCATAATAGTAATAAAATATCAGATTTTACAATAGAATAGTTGTGATTTTTCTAAAAATACGTTACAATAATAGACATATCACTGTTTAAGTGAAGAATAAGGGAGGTATATAGTATGGAAGCGTTATGCTGGCTCTTGCTTGCAGCATTGTTTATTGTGATTGAGATCATATCACTTGGTCTGACCACAATATGGTTTGCAGGTGGAGCATTTGTTGCAGCGCTGGCAGGGCTTGCAGGTGTGAGTTTGACAATTCAGGTAGCATTGTTTCTGATTGTATCGATTATTTTGTTGGTACTTACGAGACCGGTTGCAGTCAAATATCTGGATTCAAAGACACAGAAGACGAATTCCGAAGCGTTGATCGGACAGAAAGCAGTTGTTCTTCAGACGATTGATAATTTGAAGACAGAAGGTCAGGTGAAGGTGAACGGTATGGAATGGACAGCCAGAGCGAAGACGGACGAGATGGTTATTCCGGAAGGAGAGGTCGTCACGATTTTAGAGATTCAAGGAGTGAAACTCATTGTGGAACCGGTTAGTCAGGAGGAGACTGACTTAGAAAGGCAAGCATAAGAAGGGAGATAAGTTA
>USBM01000168.1 GCA_900552885.1 uncultured Clostridium sp.
GTCCTGCAGGTGTACATACAAAGAAAAATTAGCCTGACTGCTATACCAGACCCTAATATTCTTATTCAGGCGGTACTGCTTCTCCTCATATTCACCTTTTGTCAAATAAAGCTCACTTGATCCGTTGAGATTTCTTTGCAGATTAATATTTAACCCGGCTTTCGAATTATAATCAATCAGCCGTTTGTTCGCCAGTTCATCCAGCGTTATACTGCGATAAGAACCTGCGGTTATTTCATTTACGTTCGAATTTTCAGGAACCTCAACATTATGTGCATCGGTAATGTCTACTCTGGTAATGCTTCCCTGAATCTCCACGGATTGAGATGTCTTCACATCCTGATGAACGTTCTTCTCATCCGTTCTGATAATATTTATTTTTCCGTTGACTTCGATTCGATTAGAAACAGTTCCATTTCCAACGAATGTAAAAGAATCATTATCATTCTTACGTACACCATTTTTTCCTATAATAAAAACTTCCTGTTGAGACAAGTACATTAATTCACCCCGATCATAAAGAGCGAGATAAAGATACTGATCTGTATTATAACCATTGACCTCGTATCCTTCTGATTGATCCTTAATGCTTCTTTCCCCATTCTGCACACTTATTCCTACCAATTTAGCCTGCATATCTGTCCTTAGTTTTCCGTCCACATATATGCCGCCGGCTTCATTTGGTTTGCCGGATATGTACTGGGCACTGAATCCCCATCCTCTAAATGTGGTAGTCGCCGCACTTACGTTTCCCGCAGGAATCAGCATCATCACTCCAAGAAGCAGGAAAAGCATCATGCCTCTAACTCTCTTCATCTTCCGACTCCTTCCTGACCGAAGATAATACAACATCATAAATGCCATTACCGATAATACCATCAACAATTTAATAATATGCACAATCAGATCTCCGGTCTTGACATGCCCGGAACCGTTAATTGTCGTATTGGTGCTTACCGTAATGCTTGTATCTTCCTCAATCCGGTCATTCTCAATCTCTAATACCTGATCAAGATTATCTTTCGTTAAGTTAATCTCCCGCATCTGATCCTCTAAGCCATAACCTTTTAAGGTTTTTGTCTCCTGCAGATAATAGGTGCCTAACGCAAGATCTTCGATCAGGACCTCTCCATTCTTATCTGTTTTGTAACTGCCGATCTTGTCCTGGCTGCCGTTATAAAGAGTAAACTCTACACCCTTTAATGGCTGTTTTGTATCACCGTCTGTCTTGATCACCTTAATACTGCCTTTATAACGACTGTTCTCAATCTGTAATACCTGCTGCAGGTTCTTACTCGTCAGGTCAATCTCCTGCATCCGGTCATCTAATACGTAATTCTCCAGAGTGCTGTTTTCCTGCAGATAATACTTGCCGATTGGCAGCTTATCAATGAAGATCTCTCCTTTCTCATCTGTTACAAAGGATGCTATCGCTGCCTTATTCTCATCGAATAAAGTAAAGCCAACTCCTGCTAATGTCTGCTTCGTGTCTGCGTCTGTCTTGATCACCTTGATGTTACCCTTGTACCACTCATTTACTACAGGCTCATCCTTGTTGATATCCATATCCACTGCATCACCTTCTAACGTCAGAGTGAACGGATATACCTTCGTGTCACGGATATAGCTCTTACTTGCTGTCTTAATCTCCTTGTAATAGTATTCTCCGGAAACAAGCCGGGAATCCAAGGTTGCAATTCCCTTCTCATCTGTCACGGTATATCCTACACAGCTTCCTGCCTTCACGATCACCGTTCCGTTATAATTGGTGATATCAGACTTGGCATATACACCAAATACAGCCCCGGCAAGCGGAACCTTCTTATATGTGTATACGGCATCACTGCTGCTGACACCATTCACCTTCGTTTCACTTAAGGATACTTCCTCACCCTGCTTGTATATATGCAGCTTCGTTGGCAGAGATTCATTCATGAATTCCACCGTCTCAACCTGCTCTGATACTGTCTTATCATCTTTGATCACTACCTCTTTCGGTTCTGTGTCTAACTTAAGCGCCGGATCGGTACTGATCTCGTATACGTAATAGGTACCCAGCTTCAGATTGGAGCTCTTCGCTGTTCCATCTTCTCCGGTTGTCAGCTTCTCGATCACCTTGCCAGCCTTATCCCGGATCTCAAATACAATATCCTTTGCCGATAAAGACTTAAAGTTCAGCTTCCGGTACGTACCATAATCTGTCTCTTCGGTGGTGGCATCATATAGAAGCTCACCGGTCTTTTGGATCAGAATGAAGTTGTGCTGCTCTTCATTTTTTTTCGTAATGGAAAATGAATAACCATTTGCTTCCGCTGCTGGATCATCTACATATGCTAATCTCCAAGAATCCTCTCTTTCTGCATCCTTTGGTACTGTAAATACATATCCGTCTGCCGGTTTCGTTTCTGCTACCAAATAGGATATCCCTTTGTGCCATGGTAATTTATATTCTTTTCCAAAATCTGCCTTTCCATTTTCATCAGAAAGTATTGTTTTCAAAGGCACCCATGTGTTGTATTCATAAGTAGGGGTACCGTTTTGATCTCGCGATACAACCGCCGGTACTGTATCAGCCGCCGAAAAGAAATAGTCTCCATCTGGGTTCTTATTATTTACATTCGCATACAAGGTGAACTCTGCGCCTGCTACAGGGTACATCACATCTTTTGTTATTTCATCTACTTTATTTACATAAACAGCTACGGATCTATATGTATTCTTATATTGGCCTTGTTCTGCCCCTGCCCGATTCGTTATCTTGGTATCATGTTCCCCTGCTACAATTGTAAAATCATTTCTGGAAAGATCCTGTACATACCCTTGTGCGGTAGACTGCTCTATGACGTAGTAATTACCTGCCGGAAGATTATTATAGAATACACCGCCATCCTGCCCTGTAGTTGTAGTTATGGTTGCAGGTGATCTGCCATAATACTTCGTTGCCATTCCCTGTGTATTCCAGATGGAAGCATTCAATACCTCCTGTGTTATTTCTGTTCCCGCGGAGAACAGTACTTCGTCATTCTGTAGAGTTATATCATCTGCTGCGTACAGCTTAAATGTAACATTCTCTAGCCTTCTTTCAATCGTAGTAAATTCAGATCCGTTCCACCCCCAGATCATTTCACCGACCTTCTGAATCGATGCAGATCCCGGTTTATACCAATTCACAGCCGTAAGCTGCAGATCGATGTTGGTAGAGGTCGCATCCATTGTTATCCAATCCCCAAGATAATCAATACCCAGAGGACTTAACTGTATCTGGTCTACACCATCCACATTCACTACCGATGCATTGATGTATAAAGTTGACATTGATCTCGTCATGCCCGGAGGGGTAACTGTTTCGGACAACTGATAGCTTCCGGCAGTCGTAATCTCTGGAAAATATCCACTATCCGGATCATCTGCGTCTGGTGATACATACGCATCATACCCAGCACCAGATATGTATTTTAATTCAAATTGTGCGCCGGATATTGCCTTGCCGAACTCGTCCACTTTCTTGATACATACTCTTGCACCTTCCTTATCCGGTGCTTTATCCGTATATAATTGAATGGCAAAATATGCATTCGAATTATATTCGGAATCAAACGTTAATCTTTGTTTATTCTGACCACAATCCAGATAATGAATCTGTGTATCTCCACCATAGGTTCCATCCACCTTCATCACAACCGTGATTGGATGCGATGCATCCGGGGCATAACTCTTATCAAAAGAACACTTCAGGTTACCGGAACTATTTAATGCGATATCCACTTTATTTTTCACACTCGTACCTGACGAATCAAATACATCTGCGACCTTAATACTTCCCCAGCCATCGGCTCCGGCTGCAAAGTATCTCCATGCAGTACCGGAAAGCCCGACCGTCTGATCTTTTACCTTCTTACCTTCATATTTGACCTTCTTCTGCTTTAATGCAACCTTACTTACCACATCCCAGCCCTTGCCACTTACCGGTGTCAGGGAAGAAGAATACGACGTTCCGCCGTATTTCAGGTTATACAGGTTGTTAGCATAATTGATCAGCTTATTCGAGGTGTCGGTTCCGCCAATATTCCATACCACTCTCTGTGCGTCTTCATATCCGTTTGGATTCGAAAAGCCATCATGCAGCTGGAAATAATCCATTGCTACGGCTACCCGAAACGTATTCTTACCGGAATCCCATAACGTACCGGTTACCTGTGTCGGGGTGTATACCCCGGAATGCATCTCCATACCATGATCGATACAGAAGATATAGTGTTTCTTTCCACCGGACATGATATACCAGGTATATCCATCTCCCCATGAGCCGTCTGCCTCCACCTTACCAGAGGTTGCTGCTGCTTTGGCATTCTTCATCCTTACCTTTCCAACTTTTACCGTCTGCTCCTTAGCTGCTACCTGCTCCTGTACCGCTGTTTCCGGTACTTCTACTGTCTGCTCTGTCTCTGCAACAATCTCCTGTGTCGTTACTTCCTCTGCTGTAGATTCTGTAACAGTTTCGGTTGTGGCTGCTTCGGTTATCTCTTCTTCTGTACTCTGTTCCGTCACAGTCTCTGTCGCTGCCTCCTGCTCTGTTGTCGTTTCTGTTGTTACTTCTTCTTGCATGGCTTCTTCTGTACTCTCTGTTACCGTCTCCACTATTGCAGGATCTTCCTTTAATTCCATCGCATATGCGTTGTTAGGAATTAAGGTCAGAAACATGGCAGAGATCAAAAGCCATGTCAAGACTCTTTTACATCTTTTCATTACCTCACTACTCCTTTTCTGATTAAGATATCTATATAAACGCACCAGTCGGTACGGATTTTTCTTTTTCAGGCAACAAAAAAAGACAAGGCATAAAAATACTTTGTCTCTTTTACTCTTCCATATTCAATTATTCATCTATATGTTCAAAACAGAGCCTAACGCACTCTCTAATTTCTCTTTTTCTCTAGATCCATTTGTTGCAAATCGTATTATCGAAATTCCAAATTTACTTACTATTGAATCTCTAATTCTATCTTCTTCCTGCTGTCCTACTTTATTTTCATGATATCCATGTCCATCTACTTCAATTACCAATAATGCTTCTTTATTCATCTTTCTATACACTACAAAATCTACTCTTCTGGCAATTTTATAATAATCATATTCCTTTTCCGAAAACAGAG
>USBM01000169.1 GCA_900552885.1 uncultured Clostridium sp.
GTTCTAGTACTGCTGCGTGCGAGTCGTAACGCAAGTGTGCCTGCTGCAACATGACACCACCCAAAAGCCGGGTTCACAACCTAAAACATGCGCGTCCGTCTCACTTACGCTGTGCAAGGGGTAAATTAGTGGAAAGAAGTTTCACGAATCACCTTACGTACCGGCAATACAAAGGTCGGTGAAACGGAAAGCTCATCAATTCCCATCTTAACAAACTGCTCTGTCAGAGAGGTATCTGCTCCAAGCTCTCCACAGATTCCTACCCAGCAGTTCTCCTTATGTCCGTTATCAATTACCATCTGGATCATCCGAAGGATTGCCGGATGGTGGGAATCATAGATATTGTCAAGTTTCGGATTCTGACGGTCAATTGCTAATGTATACTGTGTCAGATCATTGGTTCCGATACTGAAGAAGTCTACTTCCTTGGCAAGTAAGTCCGAGATCATAACAGCTGCCGGAGTCTCGATCATAATACCAAGCTCTACATCGCCATATTCAATTCCACTCGCATCTAACTCTGCTCGTACTTCCGCACAGATCTTCTTAATCTCCTGCACTTCCTTTACGGAAATGATCATTGGGAACATAATAGAGATGGTCCCAAATGCAGAAGCCCGGTATAGTGCACGAAGCTGTGTCTTAAAGATCTCTACACGATCTAAGCAGATTCGGATTGCACGGTATCCCATTGCCGGATTCTCTTCGTGTTCCATATTGAAGTAATCTACCTGCTTATCTGCTCCGATATCCAAGGTACGGATTACAACTTTCTTACCTGCCATATTCTGTGCCACAGTCTTATATACCTGGAACTGTTCTTCCTCAGTTGGATAATTGTCCTTCTCTAAATATAAGAATTCGCTACGGAAAAGTCCGATTCCCGCTGCATCATTGGCTAATACATTCGTTACATCTGCAACACTTCCGATATTCGCATATAAATGAATATGTCTGCCGTCCACTGTCTCATCCGGCTGTCCCTTCAACTGGGAAAGAAGCTCTCTTGCTTCTTCTTCCTTCTTCTTCTCTTCTAAATACTTCTCTAAAGTCGCTACATCCGGGTCTACATAGAAAGTACCTGTCTTACCATCCACGATTGCCATCTTGCCATTCCACTCTTCCTTGATATCAATACCAATAAGAGCAGGAATATTCATTGTCCTTGCAAGAATTGCGGTATGGGAATTGGACGATCCTAACCGGGTAACAAATGCAAGTAATTTTGACTTGTCCATCTGTACGGTCTCACTTGGAGCAAGATCTTCCGCCACAACAATTACCGGCTCTTCTCCTAAATCCCCATTGGCGGTACGACCTGTCAACACACTGATCACACGCTCAGAGATATCCTTCACGTCTGCAGCTCTTGCCTTGAAATATTCGTCATCCATCTCCGCAAACATAACAGAAAAATTATCTCCTGTCGTTGCAACTGCAAACTCTGCATTCACATTATCATTCCGAATGATATTATAGACAGACTCGTTATAATCATCATCCTCTAACATCATTGCGTGTACTTCGAAGATCATTGCATTGGCTTCTCCTACCTCTGCTAATGCCTTATCATGCAACGCCCCTAACTGTTCAATCGCCTTTGCTTTCGCCTCTTCATATCTGGCAATCTCCGCTTCCGGATCTTCCACCTTCGCACGCTTTACCAGCTGCTGATTCTTTGAATAAAATAACACACGTCCGATGGCCGTGCCCTTAAAAATTGATTTTCCTGTAAATTGTTCCATGTCAAACCTCCATTCTGTATATAGCTTTCCCTGTACTCTCCACATTCCCAGGCATATGTACTCACTGCATACTTTGCCACCCATTAACCAGTCATTCTGCTACATTCTTCTTACCTGTCCACATTCATTCTTATGCCAATAGATCGGACAGGATTTCCTCTAAATCAAGAAAGGCTATCACAGTACATCTTGTGTAATGCGACAGCCTTCCTCTCCACAAAAGGTACTTCTTACAGATTCTCTTTCATGAACGCTTCCATCTTAGCAATTGCAGCGTCTTCATCTTCACCTTCTGCTTTGATGACAACCTCTGCTCCATTCTTAACTCCTAAGCTCATAACAGCCATAAGCTTGGTAGCATCTGCACTCTTACCATTCGCCTCTAATGTGATCTTAGAAGTAAATGCTTTCGCTTCCTTTACAAGCATTCCTGCTGGTCTCGCATGAATTCCAATCTCATCTGTGATTACATAAGTAAATTCTTTCATTGATAAACATCCTCTCTTTCTTGAAATTCGTTCACCATATATGAGAACGATTACCCATATCTCATCTCATACATTTGTGAAGATTCCTATATTTTTTTGTTTGATTATGAGATGATTATAACAAATGCACAACACGAAGTCAATCATTTCTCTCACTTTTCCGTCATTTTTTAGTTATTTACCCGATGTAGTATGGCATGTTATCATTGTGTGCACCATATGGTATCATTCTCGCATTGTTATTCCTGCAATTTCCTATCATTTCCAAATATACGTCGGATTCCATAAGAATACATCGGTGTTCCCATGGCACTAGCATTTCCATTCCACGGCAAACTATTCTCTTTTTCCTCTTTTTTCCGGAATACACAATCGGTATTACCGCAATGTACACAATGTTCACATCCACTTTGCGATTGTTCTGTCACATAATCTGCCAGCAAAATAACACTCTTTGCCGGTCGGAGCATTCCCTTCTTCCAGACAACCGTCGACGTATGTAGGCTCTGTAATTGCTCCTGCGCTTTCTCCCCTTCCGGAAACCGATAACTGCCAATCCAGCATCCTCTCTTCTCATGGACATACTGATTTACTTTCTCATATGCTTTTGATAACAGTTCCATTCCCACACATTCTAAACAGTACGACAATAGCAAATGCTCCCCCACTGCATCCGATAACTTATCATATTGATTTCCCAATGTGATCGCACAGGTGACACCTTCTTCCCTGTAACCGATCACTATATGTACCTTTATCAGTTCACACGCAAAACGCACCGTTGTCTCGATCATCTGTCGATCTTTCATCTCAAAATGATACCGTTCCATAAATGGATTCATCGGGATCTCCTTGTATGTAATTGTGCATATATATTGTTCTGTTGTCATAATCTGTTCTCTTTCATAACTTTTTTCATTCGTGCATAATTGTTGTTCATTTCGCCCATAATCCTACTATAGAATCCGGCAATCCGATCTTCTTCGGCAGATCAAACCTTACGGTTACACCATACCAACGTTTGCCGAAATATCAATCCTATTATGGAGGTTATCTATGGAATATCTTACTATATGCTATCAGGCATTATTTTCTATTATTGCACTTATGATCCTTACCAAGTTCATGGGATACCGTCAGGTATCCCAGTTCAGTATGTTTGATTATATCAACGGCATTACGATCGGTTCCATTGCGGCAGAAATGGCAATCGACTTAGAGGGCAACTTCATGAAACCATTAGTTGCCATGATCGTATACACCGCTGTTGTAATCCTGTTATCCAGACTGTCGCAAAAATCCATCAAGCTTCGCCGGCTGATCAATGGCAAGGCGATCACAATCTATCAGGATGGGCAGATCTACAATGAGAACCTACACAAAGCCAAGATGAATGTCGATGAATTCTTAGTTGAATGCCGTGTCAACGGATACTTTGATCTGTCACAGATTGATAGTGCCGTGCTCGAGCCAAACGGAAAGATCAGTATTCTCCCCGTTACCAAAAACCGTCCTGCCACACTGAAAGATCTTGGTATTGAACCTACCCAGGAAGAAATCTTTGCCAATATCATTATTGACGGAAAAGTCATGCCCGAAAATCTCAAACACATCGGCAGAGATATGAACTGGCTCAACCAGAAACTGGACGGACAGAATATTAAAAAAATCGAGGACGTCTTTCTTGCGATCTGCGACAAACAGGATAACTTCTATGCTTACCCGAAAGTCAACCAAATCGTGGATCAGGACATCCTCGGATAAGGTACTCTATTCTTCTTCCGAATTCGACGTAGCTGCAATAATATCCGCAATGGAACGTCTGCCCGCCGGTTTCTCCGGTTCTTTTTCTGTCGTAGTTTTCTCGCATAACCCACCTTCACCAGCCGTTTCTGATGTTTGCGCTACACGCTCCTGCATGTCGTCTTTCACTTCTTCTGCCATCTCTTTTCCCGGTTGTTCCTGTGTAGCTACTACTGTTTCTTCCTGTTTCGCCTCTTCTTTTCTTGCCATCTCTTCTGCTAACTTTGCAACCTCGATCTTAGAATCGGCATAGGCATTGTCATAGCCGACAAGACCGGCTTCTTCCTCCGGTGTCTTATGTTCCTCTTCCCCAAGATATGGCTTAAATATATGACGGAACACCAACGCCTGAAGATACGCGATCAAAGATACTCCAATAAAGAATACCGCAATTCTTGCAAAGCTGACCATATAGACAATAAGTGCAACCAATGCAAAGATTGCCCAGATCAATATCGTCTCCGGTACATGCGTAAGTACCATCGCAAGTGCATTCTTGATCGTACCACGATTACTGTTGCTGAATTTTGCAAGCAACGGCCATACAAAAGTAAAGATCATCAGATACACCATAAGCATAACGACACTTACAACGGTAAGCGGCTTATAGATACCTGTTCCTGTCGCTTTCCACTGTGACACCCAATACCATACATCCACACTTAAAATGATGCCAACGGCTAAAAGAATCAGCCACATCACTGTAGACTGCTTGAAATTCTCCTTAAAACTCTTAATATACATCTTGAAAATGTAGCCATCCTCTCTTCCCCACGTATTGATCGCCACATAATACAGTGCAGTAAGCGCCGGACCAATCGTAAAGATTGGTACACAACTTACCAAAAATATCACATTCAGCACAATCATATCCGCAATCCGGTTCATAAACCGGAACAATGGATTATCCATATTAAATACACCATCTAACATCTTATCTTACTCCTGTCCCTTCTATTTTCTTATGTATGATCGGATTCCTTTTCCGATCGGTTTTTCCTACAATAAATAAACCCGATTTCCCGTCAAAATGAATCCATATATCTTCTATTATACTTACCCACTTCTATACT